>JBDTRQ010000521.1:0-1825 GCA_039931535.1 Ignavibacteriota bacterium | reverse complement strand
TCTAAGTTGTAATTAATAAAATAAGGTGAGAGGACAGAAGCAACAATTTTTATACTGTTTTCAGTAGTTGCAAAATCTTGTGTTGGACTGTAAAATTTAATTTCTGCAGGAGCAGTAACTGAAAGTGCTTTTAACAAATTCAATCTTCCAGCACCACTTTTTAAATCCCAACCCGCTTCTCCAATATCATCTGAAGTTGATTTAAGTATTTGCTTAACTTCTTCATTCGTAAAATTTAGTTTTGAAAGTATTAAACTTGCAGCGGCTGAAACGAATGGAGCCGAAGCTGAAGTTCCGCTAAAATCTAAATAATCAGATTTAAAATTAGTTGAACGGATTAGAGATCCTGGAGCTACTAAGTCTAATGTAGAACCCCAATTTGATGATCCCGCAACGTAATCTTGTTCTGTTGAATTACCAACGCTAATAACTTCAGAATATCCTGAAGGATAGTGCGGCTCATTACTTCCATTATTTCCTGATGAAGCTACTAATACAACATTTTGTGAATAAGCATAACGAATAACATCTCTTAAAACATAAGAAAATGAATAGTCACCCCAACTCATATTAATTACTTTTGCTCCCATTTTAACAGCATAAAGTATTGCCGCTGCCGCATCATCTTCTTCCCCATATCCGCCCGGATCAAACGAACGAAGATTTAATACTTTGATATTTGGAGCGACTCCTGCTATACCTGAAATATTATTTGTTTCAGCTGCCGATGTTCCTGATACCAGGGTGCCGTGTCCATTCTCATCTAAAGGATTATTATCCCATGTCAAATAATCTCCACCTGTTGAATCGAATGGAAAACCAACACGATCAACAAAATCCCATCCCATAAAGTCATCTATAAAACCGTTATTATCATCATCAACTCCGTTACTGCTTTTATCTCTTCCTTGATTGTCAATTCCCATTTCTCCAGGATTTTTATAAATCTTATTCTTTAAATCGGGATGCAAGTAATCTATTCCAGTATCAATGATAGCAAGTAAAACTGTATCAGATCCTTGAGTTATATCCCACGCATCAAAAGCTTTAATTTTTTCTAACGCCCATTGCTGAGATAATAGACTATCATTCGGTACAAAATCTAATTGATACGTTGAAGACAATTGTATGAATTCAATATCCGGGTCCAAGGAAAGTATTGAGTTTAAATTTGCTGGATCAACATTTTCTGAAAATTGTACTTTAACAATTCTTCCAAGTACTTCATCTCCCCTGCCCAAACCTTTTGCAAGGTAATCAACATTAAATTCAGGTAATGCTAATGGCGCATCACCAAGATGGTTTGATAATATTTTTTGCGAAATATTTGATTCAACAACATCAATTGGCACATTACTTTTATACTTAATAAAGTATGTTGTTTGTGCAAGTGTTGGGATGGTGATAAATAAAAGTGCGGTAATTACAAATACCGGGTTAAACTTCATACATCTCCTTCTTGAAGTTGGTGTCTATATTTGTTGGATATTTTCCTGAGAAACAAGCTGTGCAAAAATTTTCTTTACCTGCTTCAGAAACTGCTTCCAACATCTCATCGATAGTTAGGTATTCTACACTATCAACTTCAAGATATTTTTTTATCTCCTTGATATCACCGTTTAATCTAGCGGCTATTAATTCCTGCTTACTCGGAAAATCCATTCCATAAAAACAAGGATACATAATTGGCGGTGATGATATTCTTAAATGAATTGCTTTTGGATTTGCTTCACGTAATAAATGCACTAATTGTTTTGATGTAGTACCACGAACAATTGAATCATCAACAACTACAATTGTTCTTCCCTCTAAAACTCCTTTTACG
>JBDTRQ010000520.1:0-1622 GCA_039931535.1 Ignavibacteriota bacterium | reverse complement strand
CATTGCTTCATTTACGGCAGAGGAGCCTGAAGTTATAATTCCATCAGCAGGGATTTTACCGCCTGGTTTTAGAATAATTATATCACCTAATTTTAGTTCATCAAGATTTTTTTCGATCTCTTTATTATTCTCTTTAACAATTGCAGTTTTTGGCTGAAGCTCAATCAATTTTTTTATTGCTGAACCTGTTTTGGATTTTGCTCTGGATTCAAGCCATCTGCCTAAAAGAATAAGTGTGATAATGACTACTGTTGTATCAAAGTAAACGTGGTAGTTATGATTTTTATGCGCAAAGATTTCCGGAAAAAGTGTAATCAATAAACTAAATAAATATGCTGCGCCTGTTCCAATTGCAACAAGTGAGTTCATATCTGCAGTAAAGTGTTTTAAGTTATTCCAGAAAATCTTATAAAATCTTTTTCCCGAAACAAAAATTACAGGTGTTGTTAAAAGCAAAAGTATTTTATTTATCTGTTCAACATTTAAAAGTTTGTTTAGAAAAAATCCTTCCCACATCATTCCCATATTTATAATTGCAATCGGGATTGTGAGAACAAACGCAAATATTAATTCACTTTTTAGTTCTTTAAGATGCGAATCAACATACTCTTTTGTTTCCTGTTTGGAAGTTTCATTTTTGTGAAAAACTGATAAATCTAACTTGTAGCCAATTTCCTCAACCGTTGCGGCAAGCTTATTTAAATCAACAACTGCAGGATCAAAATCAATTGTTACTTTTTCTGTTGCAAGATTTACATTTACATTGCTGATGCCTTCAAATTTTTTAACTGTTTTTTCAACTCGAGCAACGCAGCTTGCACAAGTCATTCCTTCAACAGGTAAAGATATTTTTTCTGTTTTAATCATTTTAAAATTTACTACTTATCCAATGACCTTATAACCTGCTTCTTCAATCGCAGCTTTAATAGATTCTTCCTTTATTTTGGTTTCATCATACTCAACAGTTGCTTCACCAATTTTTACATCCAAATTTTGCAGGTCAAGCTTTTGCAATTCTTTTTTAACAGCCATAACACAATGATGGCAAGTCATTCCTTCGATCTTAATTACTTTTTTCAAGGTTCACCTATTTATTTATTGAAATAATCTTATAAGGGAAATATAGTGAAGGAATTAAATCTAAGGATAATCATTAATCACAACCTAAAAAGGCAGTAGGTTGTTGTGATTTATCGTTTATGTTTTATAGTTAATGTTTTAGGATGATGAGATTTTTTATTTAGATTTTTTTGTTGTTCGGATTTAAGATCGATTTCTATATCAGGAACAAATACTTCAAATCTTTGATTCTTTTTAATCGATTCTTTTTCTTTAATTGGTTCGGGTTTAATTGGCAATTCTTCTACAACTTTTGGCGGAACAATATCCGTCTTTTTATCATTTACTTCAGTTTTTGTAAAATCTTCTGTTTTGGATTTCTGCCTATATCCCAAATAAGAAAACAAAAAAATTACTATGCTGAGCACAATAAATAATACTAACGCCAGTTGTATAATCTCAATAAGTTGCAATTTTTTCTCCGATAAGCAAAATAACCTGCAATACACGTACCGCCAAAAATAACCAAAATTTAGCTTAAATGGATTTTGAACTATTAAATT
>JBDTRQ010000519.1:0-12208 GCA_039931535.1 Ignavibacteriota bacterium | reverse complement strand
GATGTTAATGTCATTTTTATTTTTACATTATAATCATCATCAATTGCGATCTCGTAAATCAATCCCAGTTCAAAAATATCAACCGGAATTTCGGGATCGTAACATGATTTTAATGTGTGAATTATTTTTTCTTCTAGTTCTTGTTTGCTTATTTGTGCCATAATACTTTTTCTTTGATTGTCATTGCGAGAGAATCTTCGAACGAAGCAATCTGTAAAAAGTTTCAGATTGCTTCACCCACTAAAGTGGGATTCGCAATGACTTATTAAAAAAATTACTCAGTTACAACTTTTTCTTTTTTATTGTGCAAAGCATTTATCATTGTATGCCATGCAAGCGATGCACATTTTACACGTGCGGAAAATTCTCTAACGCCGCCAAACACAGCAAGTTTTCCAAGCTCATCGATATCAGGATTATCACCAAGTTTATCAGTTACTAATTCGTGAAACTTATTAAATATTTTTTCTGCTTCTTCAATAGTTTTACCTTTTAATAACGATGTCATCAACGATGCAGATGCTTTTGAAATCGCACATCCTGATCCTTGAAATGAAATATCTTCAATTATTCCTTCATCAGTTACATCTAAAAAGACATTAATATTATCACCGCAAAGTGGATTATATCCCTCAGCAAAATTTGTTGGATGTTCGATCAACCTAAAATTTCTTGGAGATTTGTTGTGATCTAAAATTACCTGCTGATAAAGCTCTCTTAATTCCTGATCCATTATCCGAACACCTCTAAAATTTTCTTTAACCCGTTTACTAGAATATCAACTTCCTCAATCGTGTTATACATTCCGAATGAAACTCTTGAAGTAGCTGGCACACCGAATCTTCGCATTAAAGGTTGTGTACAATGATGGCCAGTGCGAATTGCAACACCTTCAAAATCTAAGAAAGTTCCAACATCATGCGGATGAACTTTTTCAAAATGGAATGATAAAACTCCAATTTTTTCTTTAGCTGTGCCGATGATTCTTAATCCTTGCAACTCAGCTACTGCTTTAGTTGCATACTCAAGTAAATAATTTTCATGCTTTGCAATATTTTCCAATCCTATTTTTTCTATGTACTCGATAGCTGCACCCAAACCGATTGCTCCGGCAATATCAGGTGTTCCGGCTTCAAACTTATGTGGAAGCTCGTTGTAAGTTGTTTCTTCAAACGTAACTTTGGAGATCATATCGCCGCCGCCTTGATAGGGAGGCATAGCTTCTAAGTGATTTACTTTTCCGTAAAGAATTCCAATTCCTGTTGGACCATAAAGTTTGTGTCCACTAAATGCAAGAAAATCACAATCAAGTTTCTGAACATCTATCTTTAAATGATTTACCGCCTGAGCGGCATCAAGCATAACTGGAATGTTATAACTATGTGCAAGATCGATTATTTTTTTTACAGGATTTACAGTACCAAGTGAGTTAGAAGCATAAACAACTGAAACAAATTTCGTTTTTTCATTTATCAGTTTTGCATATTCATCAAAGATGATTTCGCCTTCGTCGTTTATTGGAATAACACGAAGCTTTGCATTTTTTTCTGCACACAACATTTGCCAGGGAACGATGTTGGAATGATGTTCCATAGTAGAGATGATTATCTCATCACCTTCTTTAATATTTTTTCTTCCATAAGATGAAGCAACAAGATTAACTGATTCTGTTGTACCGCGAGTAAAAATTATTTCATTCTTGCCAAGAGCATTAATAAAATTCTTTATGATAATTCTTGAGCTTTCAAATGCTTCTGTAGCTTCCTGGCTAAGTGCGTGCACACCGCGATGAATATTTGCGTTCATCTTTTCGTAATAGTTATTGGTTTTATCAATTACGTAAAGCGGCTTTTGTGTAGTAGCAGCGTTATCAAGATAAACTAAATCTTTACTGTGTACTTTTAATTTTAATATTGGAAAATCATTTCTGATTTTCTGAACATCATATAAAAACAAATCACTTTTTTTGATAGCTGCATTTTGAATATGCATTATAAACTTTCTAAGCGTTAAATCTTTTACTTATTATTTCTTCAAGATAATCTCTTAAAGCAGGAATTTTTATGGATGTAATTACATCACTTGCAAAAGCATGAATTAAAATTGCCGTTGCAGATTCTTCACCAATTCCGCGAGACTTTAAATAAAACTTTGCTTCATCATTTAGTTTTCCGATTGTTGCACCGTGTGAGCATTTTACATCATCAGCAAAAATTTCTAACTGAGGTTTTGTATTCATAACCGCATCATCAGACAGCAGAATTGTATTGTTCTCCTGAAATGCATTTGTCTTTTGTGCATCCTGGCGAACCATTACTTTTCCATTAAACACGCCTTTGGATTTATCCTGTAAAATACCTTTGTAATGTTCGTGGCTGTTGCAATGCGGTTTAGCATGATCAATCATTGTGTGCGCATCAAATAGCTGTTCATCGCAAATCATAAACAAACCGTTAAGCATACACTGGCTGCCTTCATCATTAAATCTTGCGTTAAAATCATTGCGGGAAATTTCTGCGCCGCAGGAGATTAAATGCGAAGAAAAATTACTGCTCCGCTCCTGATCAACTTCCATTCGAGCTATGTGAAATGCTTTTTTACTTTCTTCCTGCAGTTTGATATGATCTACATTTGCATTTTCATCTGCAACAATTTCTGTAACTGAATTAGTGAAGTAAACCGAATCTTCATCAGAAATAAAATGTTCTATAATAGTTACGTGAGAATTTTTTCCCACAACAAAAAGATTTCTGGGTTGGGTTAGAACTTTATTATCATCAGACTTTGTATAGTAAATAATGTGAATAGCATCTTCAACAATGGTTCCATCAGGCACATAAATAAAAGCACCATCTTTTATAAAAGCAGAACTAAGCGTTGTGAAAAAAAACTTTTCATTCTTTGCGTAATTACCAAGATGTTTTTTTACGATTGGGTTATTATTTTTTAACGCTTCTGCAATACTTCCAACTATAACTCCTTTTGGAATATCAACAAGTTTAGATAATTCAGGAGTGAAAATTCCATTTACAAAAACAAGAAGACTATGTTCCATTTTATCAAATAAAAACTTGCTGATTGTTTCAGGTGAAACGCTTTCTTTGCCGGAAGCAGGGGAGAAGTTGTGTTTTAAAAGTGGAGAAATATTTGTGTATTTCCATTCCTCATCTTTTTGAGTTGGAAAAGCAAGCTTAGAAAATTTGTTGATTGCATCTTTTCTAACTTGATGAAAGTCTGAGGACTTCTCTCCGTTTAAAGATTTTTCAAATTCATCAAACTGATTGATGTAATATTGTTTTATATCTGTTTTATTTTCCATTTATCTTATTTTTAATTTTTTCCTGATGTCATTTCGACCGAAGGGAGAAATCTAATATATGCTAAAGATTTCTCACCCGATAAATCGGGATTCGAAATGACTAAATGTTTAATTAGTTACCGCTTCAGCTTTATCGCTTTTAATCCAATCGTAACCTTTTGCTTCAAGCTCTAGTGCTAATTCCTTGCCACCTGATTTTACGATTTTACCTTGGTAAAGTACGTGAACAAAATCCGGAATAATGTAATCCAACAATCGCTGATAGTGAGTTACCACGATTGTTGCGTTATCTTTAGTCTTTAATTTGTTAACTCCGTTTGCCACGATGCGCAACGCATCAATGTCAAGTCCGGAATCAGTTTCATCAAGTATAGCAAGCTTAGGATTTAACACTGCCATTTGAAAAATTTCATTTCGTTTTTTCTCACCGCCGGAAAATCCTTCATTAACCGCACGACTTAAAAATTTCGAATCAAGTTCAACAAGTTTACTTTTTTCTTTTAGCAGAGAAAGAAAATCCATTGAATCAAGTACCTCTTCGCCGCGATATTTTCTTACTTCGTTAACAGCAGACTTTAAAAGATTAGTATTGCTTACGCCTGGAATTTCAACCGGATATTGAAATGCAAGAAACACACCTTCTCTTGCGCGATCTTCAGGAGGAAGATCCAAAAGATTTTTTCCATTGTATAAAACTTCGCCTTCTGTTACAACATATTCTTCTTTTCCAGCTAGCACAGATGCAAGCGTTGATTTTCCGGAACCATTCGGACCCATAATTGCGTGAACCTCACCCGCATTAACTTTTAAATTGATTCCTTTTAAGATTTCATTACCTTCAATTTTTGCGTGAAGATTTTTTATTTCTAATAACATTTTATTTCCTTTTAATTTTCAAACTTTAAAAACGCATTGCCACTAAGGCACAAAAACACAAAGTAACACAAAAATTTATTTAAGCCCTCCCTTTAGGGGAGGGTTTGGGTGGGGCTTTTTTATCCCACACTGCCCTCTAAACTTATACTTAGTAGCTTTTGAGCCTCTACAGCAAACTCCATTGGAAGTTCTTTAAATACTTCTTTACAATATCCATTAACTATCAAACCAATTGCATCTTCTGTCGAGATTCCTCTTTGGTTTAGATAAAAAATCTGGTCTTCACCAATTTTAGATGTTGTTGCCTCATGCTCAACCTGTGCAGATGGATTATTAATTTCTAAATATGGAAAAGTATGAGCGCCGCATTTATCACCAAGTAAGAGCGAATCACATTGTGAAAAGTTACGTGCGTTCACTGCTTTCTTTGTAATCTTAACTAATCCACGGTAACTGTTATTACTTTTACCCGCTGAGATTCCTTTTGATATGATTGTACTCTTAGTATTTTTTCCGATATGAATCATTTTTGTTCCTGTATCTGCTTGCTGCATATTATTAGTAACAGCAACGGAATAAAATTCTCCAATTGAATTATCGCCCTGAAGAATACAGCTTGGATATTTCCAGGTTATTGCAGAACCTGTTTCAACCTGTGTCCAGCTTATTTTAGAATTTGTTCCACGACAAGCACCGCGTTTAGTTACGAAGTTATAAATTCCGCCTTTGCCGTATTTATCTCCAGGATACCAATTCTGAACAGTGGAGTATTTTATCTGTGAATTTTCAAGTGCAATCAATTCAACAACTGCTGCGTGCAATTGATTTTCATCGCGCATAGGAGCAGTACATCCTTCAAGATAACTTACATAAGCGTTATCATCAGCAATAATTAAAGTGCGCTCAAACTGTCCCGTGTTAGCGGCATTAATTCTAAAATAAGTTGAAAGTTCCATCGGACAGCGGACACCTTTTGGGATATAAACGAAAGAGCCATCACTAAAAACTGCGGAGTTTAATGTTGCGTAATAATTATCTGTATAAGGAACTACGCTTCCTAAATATTTTTTTACAAGATCAGGATGTTCGCGAATTGCATCTGAGAATGAACAAAAAATAATTCCTATTTCATTTAGCTTGCTTTTGAAAGTTGTTGCAACCGAAACAGAATCAAACACAGCATCAACAGCAACTCCGGAAAGCATTTTTTGTTCATCTAAAGAAATACCAAGTTTTTTGTATGTATCCAGTAATTCCGGATCAACTTCATCCAGACTTTTTAATGCAGGTTTTTTCTTGGGTGCGGAGTAATAAGAAATTGCCTGATAATCCACAGCGGGATACTTTACATTTGGCCATTTTGGTTCTTCCATTGTTAACCAATGGCGGTAAGCTTTCAATCTCCACGCAGTCATCCATTCAGGTTCTTCTTTTTTTGCAGAGAGCTGGCGGATAATATCTTCGTTTAATCCAATGGGAAGACTATCTGATTCAATATCAGTTACAAATCCGTATTTATACTCTTTATTGGTTAATTCTTCAATTTTCTGGGTTTCAGTCGTACTCATTTATGCTCCAAATATGCAAATCATTTAATTGTTACGTTGTAAACCTATTCAATCTATACAAAAAAGTCAAGATTGATATTAGAGTGATGTGATGAGGAATCAGTTTAGTTAGTATCAAGAATGGTTGTTAGATGAATTGATCTAAGGGTCGAACAGATTTTATTGCAAACCAGACAAGTAAGAGCTAATTTATTTGTTCAGTCATGATATAAGAGTGGGAAGGAATAAGTTAGATTGGAAGTATTACGAAATAAGTTTATTTTTTTTATATTTGAATTACATTCCAATCAAAATAGGGTGTCTTAATGAACCGCATCTGTAAGAGCAATTACCATAATGTTTAAAAAATTAAATTGTAATCAAAGTGCATAGTTCCGAAAAAAATGTAATAATGGACTTTCTTTCAATTGTAAAAAATCTTTTGATAATAAAGAGTATATAGAAAAATTTCAAATAGAATAAATTGGAGCTACTATGGAAGTATTAATGATAATTGCTATAATTGCTGGACCTATTCTTGCTATTCAAATTCAAAAATACATCGAAGATTATAAAGAAAAGAAAAGTAGGAAATTAAAAATATTCAAAACTTTGATGGCTACTAGAGCAAGCCGGATAAACTTTCAACATGTTGAGGCATTGAATATGATTGATTTAGAGTTTTCAGAAAATAAAAAAAAAGAAAAAGAAATTTTAGTTGCATGGAAAATTTATTTAGATCATCTAAATAGTTTTCCATTAATAGAAGTCAACGATTTTGAAATTAGAAGAAATAATTGGTTTGAAAATGGCGATAATTTATTTACTAAACTATTGCATTCTCTTTCCAAATATTTTGGTTATGAATTTGATGAAGTTCATTTAAAAAAAGGAATCTATGCACCACAAGGTCATTCGGAATTAGAATTAGATCAAATAGTTGTCAGAAAAGGATTGGTAAATCTTTTCGAAAAAAAATATGCTTTGCCAATAACTATTGTTGAAGCATTTAAGAATGAGGAAAATACTGAGGTCAAACGTATATAGCCTAGGCTTTGCTCTTTGTTTTTTAGTGCCCCTTGTTTCGATTGTCATTCTATCAAATAAAAAGACTGCACTAAGAAGGTCTTATAAAAAACCGTTTTCAAATTCATCTAAAATTTAAGCCAATCAATGCTTTCTTTTGTTATTTCGGATTTCATCTTTCCAGTGTGGGCAATTCCCGCCGGTTCAAACAACATAATCTTGACGTACCCTTGCGGCACAATTTTATGTTCAATCCCTTTTTTAACAATGTAAAATTCGCCGGGATTTAAAGTAACAATCTTATCATTTTCAAGTATATCAAGAATTCCATGCACCACGAAAAACATTTCATCTTCCTTATCGTGTGTATGCCAAGGAACTTTATCACCTTCTAATCGCACCACTTTTATATGCTGTCCGTTTAACTCAGCAACAATTTTTGGAGAAAATGTATCATTAAATTTTTCAAAACATTTTTCGATGTTTACTACTTTCGACATGTCACATCTCCGAAATAAATTAATGCTAATCTGATAATTACAATTCTAAACTAATTTAATAGGATAGAATATTCAATTAGTAACCTTAGTTTATTATATAACGCTTATTACAATTTATTGTTTTTAACCCATTATTCGGTTAATTTTGAAGTGAAATTAACAAAGGTACTTGTGGCAGAAACAGAGCAAAATAAACCAATTCAACCTAATCAATCCGAAAAAAGCGGGACAGGAGAATCACAAAATAATTATCGTAAAGGTGGAAGACGATATTATCCTAAAAAAAGATACTATAAATCTCAGGGTGCGCCTGGCGAGCAGCCATCTCAACCATTGAGAGTCAGTTTTCAAAAAATTTCTTTAGTCATTCCACTTTTAAATGAAGAGGAATCAATTCTTCCATTGCTAAATGAAATTAGAAAAGCTGTTAAACCAATTAACAAACCTTACGAAGTAATTTTTATTGATGATGGCAGCACAGATAAATCTTTACAGGTTATTAAAGAAGCAGTTAAAACTGATAACAGAATAAAGTTTATAAGTTTCAGAAAAAATTATGGTAAATCTGCTGCCTTGCAAGTTGGATTTAAAGCTGCAACTGGTGATGCTATCATTACAATGGATGCAGATTTACAGGATGATCCGCACGAAATTCCAAATCTTCTAAAAAAACTTGATGAAGGATTTGATCTTTGCTCAGGCTGGAAGAAAGAGCGTTTTGATCCACCCATAAAAAAATACTCATCAAAGTTTTTCAATTTTGTAACAAGGATAATAAGCGGAATTAAAATACACGATTTTAATTGTGGATTAAAAGCATATCGCAGAGAAGTTGTGCAAAACTTAAATGTTTACGGCGAGCTTCATCGCTACGTTCCTGTTCTTGCAAAATGGCAGGGATTTACTATTACAGAAATTCCTGTTAAACATCACAAACGTAGATATGGTAAAACAAAATTTGGCATTTCAAGATTCTTTAAAGGATTTATTGATCTTATTACCGTTACATTTGTTGGCAGATATGTTAAGCGTCCGATGCACTTTTTCGGATTCTTTGGTGCGCTATCATTTTTCGTAGGTCTGATAGTCAATGGTTATTTAACTGTTGAATGGATAAGCGGAAAACCTCTAAGTAACCGACCAATGTTATTCCTTGGTATGTTGTTGATAATCGTCGGTGTGCAGTTTTTTTCCGTTGGATTGCTTGGTGAAATGCTTGTTCATCAAAATCAGAGTGAAAGAGAATATGTTGTTAAAGATCGTAATTAGAAATTTTCCATTAACTTATCCCGCCTTTAAAATAGCAGAATGAAAATAGTAATTGTTTCGCCCGCCTATCCTCTAAGAGGTGGTATAGCAAATTTTACTGCACAGCTTTACCAGGAACTTTCAAAATCAAATGATGTTTTAATTTTTACTTTTAAACGGCAGTACCCAAAAATATTTTTTCCCGGCAAAACACAATTAGAGATTGGAGAAAACACCGATAAAATTCCAACTGAAGTTGAAATAGATTCAATAAATCCAATTAGCTGGAAAAAGACAGCGGAAAAAATTATCGAAACAAATCCTGAGCTAGTAATATTTAAATACTGGCTTCCGTTTTTTGCCCCTTGCTATAGTTCTATTGCAAAACGAATTAAAAAAAAATCTAATGCAAAACTCCTGGCTGTATGTCATAATATAAATCCACACGAAAAAAGATTTGGTGATAAATATTTATCAAAAATGTTTTTGAGCAAGATGGAGTATTTTATTTTGCTTTCTAAAGAAGTTGAAAATGATTTATTGAAATTTATTTCGCGTCCAAAATTAAAAGTTCTCTCCCATCCGGTCTATTCAAGGTTTGGTAAAAGTGTTGATAAACAAAGTGCGAAAGAACATCTTAAATTACCGGATAATAACTACATCTTATTTTTTGGATTCATTAGAGATTATAAAGGATTAGATATTCTATTTAAAGCTTTAGCTTTATTAAAAGATAAAAACATCAAACTAATTGTGGCTGGCGAGTTTTATTCTGATAAAGAAAGATATTTTAAAATGATTGATGAGTTAAACATCAAGCAAAATGTTTTTATGTTTAATGATTTTATTCCAACTGATGAAGTTAAATATTATTTTTCGGCGGCTGATGCTGTTATTTTGCCTTACAAAGATGCAACACAAAGCGGCATCGTTCAGATTGCCGTTAACTTCCAGAAGCCTGTTATTGCTACCTATGCAGGCGGTTTAAGTGAAGTTATTGAAAACGAAAAGATGGGTTACATCGTACAAAAGGAAAATCCAGAGCAACTTGCAAATGCAATATGCAAATTTTATAATGGAAACAGAGAAAAAGAATTTTCACAAAATATTTCTACTCTAACAGAAAAATATTCTTGGAAACGTTTTGTTGATGGAATATTTGAATTAATTAAAGCTTAGAATATAATTTAAACTTAAACCAATGTGTCTTTTTTAGACTTGAACTTGTCCGCCGCGGCGGATTAAACCTGAACTTATCATATATGCATTACGATCCCATAAAAAACATTTTTGCGTCAATAATAAAAATAATTCCAACACTTAGAATTTTATTTTATAAGATACTCGATTTAATGTTTCTACGCTCATGGTATGTTAGAAGAGAGTTAAGAAGAATTAGAAAAATGTTTGGCGATAAAAAAATAAACATCTACGATGCTGGTTCAGGCTATGGACAATACTCATATTTTATGTCTAAACATTTGCAGCCTTGCGAAATATATTCTGTTGATGTGAAAGAAGAATGGATTAAAGATTGTAAAGAATTTTTTACATCTCAAAATATTGGTAATGTAAAATTTGGTGTGGAAGATTTGACCGCAATAAATCATAAAGAACAATTCGATTTAATTGTTAGTGTTGATGTTATGGAACATATTGAAAACGATGTAAAAGTTTTTAAAAATCTTTATCATGCATTAAAAAGGGATGGGTTTCTTCTCATAAACACGCCATCAATTTACGGTGGCAGCGATGTACACGAAGACGAAGACGAAAGTTTTATCAGTGAGCATGCTCGCGATGGTTATTCTTTTGAAGATTTAAAAACAAAACTGGAACCAATTGGATTTACATTTAATCAATTTAAATTTTCTTACGGCTTTTGGGGCGATAAAGCATGGCGGCTCGGAATTAAGTATCCGATTATGATGGTAAACGCATCTAAGTTTTTATTTGTATTACTTCCATTCTATTATTTAGTTACTTTTCCATTCACATTAATTATGATGTTGATAGATATTAATTCAAATAATAAAATTGGATCGGGTATAAATCTAATTGTAAAGAAATAAAGTTTTATCTGGAGATATAATGGCAAAAACTAAAAAAAATTCTGTAACCACTTCTGCTGTAAAAGATAGCTTCTTAACTAAGTTTAATATTAATAATATCATCCCTCCTAAGTTTCAAATTCTTGCAGCAGCACTTATTGCAATAGTTTTGTTTTTAATATTTCTTAACCCAATGTACTTTGGAGGTAAAACTTTTCAATCGGGAGATATTATTGCGAGTGAAAGTGCAAAACCCTATATACTAAAAGGTCACGAGGAATTTTCGCTTTGGAATCCACACATATTTTGCGGTATGCCAGCATACTCAATGGGTACAGAAAAAACCTGGTTCAATTTTATTTATATGGGTTTTGCTTATGTCCGCATAGCTTTTGTCAGTCCTTTCTCAGTTGAATATGCGGTTTGGAGTTTTTACTTAATCATACTTGCCTTTTCATCTTTTTTATTAATGCGGCATATCACCAAGAATATGATGGTAAGTTTATTTGCTGCAATTGCAACATCGTTTAGTACGGGACTAATAGTCTTTCTCTACATAGGGCACGTAACAAAACTTACGTCAATCTGCATGTATCCGTTAATCTTTTTAATTCTTTTGAAGTTTGATGAAAAGATTAAAATAATTTATGCATTATCGTTGATAATTATTTTGCAATTATTCATTCAAGGTTTTCACGTTCAGATAATTTTTTATACACTTTTTGCTGTTGCGATTTATTACATTTTCTTTTTTATCCGATTCATAATCAATAAAGATAAAGAACGTAATATAAGATTGATTAAATCTGCGGGCCTATTTGCGGTTGCAGCAATAACAGCTATACTAATCTCCGTAGATAATTTAACACAGATTTACGAGTACACACCATACTCCACAAGAGGAGGAAAAAGTATAACTGAAACAAGTACAGGAAATGCTGAAGAATCTGATACTCAATATTATAGCTATCATACTGATTGGTCGTTTTCCCCACAGGAAATTTTAACATTTGTTGTTCCCTCGTTTTATGGATTTGGAAATTCAACTTATAAAGGACCATTAACTCAAAATCAAGATTACGAGGTAAACACATATTTTGGGCAAATGCCTTTTGTTGATGTACCAATGTATATGGGTGTTATCGTTTTCTTTTTAGCTCTGTTTGGAATTTTTACTTGCTGGAAAGAACCGTTCGTAAAATTTTTAACCATCCTATCCGGAATTGCTTTGTTTATTTCATTCGGAAAAAACTTTTCTTTGCTGTTTGATTTAATGTTTTACTACTTTCCGTACTTTGATAAGTTCAGAGTACCATCAATGATATTAGTGTTGGTGCAGCTTTCATTGCCTGTTTTAGCAGGATACGGAATTATGAAAATTATTTCACTGCGAGAAAATGCTGATAAGAAAGTAATAAATATTCTTAAATATTCTGCTTATGCTTTTACTGGAATCTTTGTAATATCATTGCTCGCAAACAGTGCGCTATCCAACTGGTTTGTAACAAGAGTTAATGATTATGCTTCAAGCATTCAGACAAGCAAGCCGCAAAATGCACAGTACTTTCAAGCGTTTTCGGGATATATGTCCGAAATGTTTATGAGTGACTTACTTATTGCATTTGCATTTTTATCTATTGT
>JBDTRQ010000518.1:0-1514 GCA_039931535.1 Ignavibacteriota bacterium | reverse complement strand
AAATCAGCAATCATTTTATTTAATCTTTTGATGAGAATAAAAATGATAAAAACATCACTAGCGTTTTGATATTGAAAGAAAAAGTTCTTTGAAATTCATGTCTGTATTGGGTTCTAGCGTTTTTATAAGCTACAACGATTTGAATTTATCGAGTTTTTAGCATAATATAATGTCTTGATAATCAATTTATATGAATCAAGGCACTTATTTATTTTCGCAACTTATTACCGTTATTTCACCAACTAGTTTTAAAACATGTGTTAAGAGATACAATGGTGATTATAAAACAAAGCACTTTAATTGTTGGCGACAGTTTTTGTGCATGATTTTCGGCCAACTTACTCACCGTGAAAGTTTATCCGATACCATTTTTTGTTTAAAAGCAAACGCAAATAAACTTTACCATATTGGAATTGGTGAAGCTGTTGCTAAAAGTACTTTGTCAACAGCAAATGAAAATAGAGATTCGAGAATTTTTTCTGACTTCGCATGGATACTCATAAAAGAAGCTCAAAAGCTATACGCAAATGAAAAAGATCTTGAACTTTCAATTGATAATCCAGTTTTCGCAATTGATGCATCAACAATCGATATGTGCCTCTCACTTTTTCAATGGGCAAATTTTAGATCAACAAAAGCTGGAATAAAATTACACGTCCAACTTGATCTCAGATCAGCAATTCCTGAATTTATTCAAATCACTACAGCATCTATTCATGAGGTGAATATTTTAGATACTATCTCATATCAGATTGACAGCTTTTATATACTGGATAGGGGTTACGTTGATTTTAAAAGACTATATCGTATACAACTTTCCAAAGCATTCTTTGTGATAAGAGCGAAGGATAATCTTAATTTTCGTTGTGTAAAATCAAATAAGAAAAATAAAGATGCTGGAATATTAGCAGATCAATCAATTATAGTTTTAGGGTTTTATGCTTCCAAAGATTATCCACTTAAAATTAGAAGAATTAAATTTTATGATCATCAACAAGGTCGAGTGTTTATTTTTCTAACGAATAATTTTGAGCTAGATGCTAACGAAGTTGCAAAGCTTTATAAACATCGATGGAAGATTGAACTGTTTTTTAAATGGATAAAACAAAACCTAAAAATTAAAACATTTTGGGGTACAAGTGAGAACGCTGTAAGAATACAAATCTGGATAGCCATATCTGCTTACATCATCGTGGCAATTGCAAAGAAAAAATTTAAACTAAAACAATCTCTCTACGAAATACTTCAAGTAGTTAGTGTTTCTATCTTTGATAAAACACCAATTAAAGAGCTTTTCGAGAATAAAATACAGCAGAATTTCAAAGAACTAAATCCTAATCAATTGAATATCTTCAAGTAATATCAAAACGCTAGTGTAATAATTTATATTTACAATACTTAATATGATTACAAATCTAAGTCGGTATAATCCTACCTATTACATTATCTATTTATAATTTATAATAGATATCTAATACTTTAGAAAACTAAACATTTAAACCGTGCTAACAATT
>JBDTRQ010000517.1:0-2145 GCA_039931535.1 Ignavibacteriota bacterium | reverse complement strand
GCAGATGGATTCATTGTTATTCCACGCCCTAATCCATTACCAAATCCATTTCCATTAGAAGTTGTTTACCACAATGTTGATGTTGAGATTGATGGACAAACTGCTGTAACAAAGATTGATCAATCATTTTATAATCCAAGTCAATATCAACTTGAAGGTTTTTACATCTTTCCTATTCCAAAAGGTGCCGTGATAAATAATTTTACAATGGTGATAAATGGAAAAGAAACTAAAGCTGAGTTACTTGATTCCGATAAAGCAAAAAAAATTTACGAAGATATTGTAAGACAAATGCGTGATCCTGCATTGCTGGAGTACAGCGAACAAAATATATTTAAACTTCGCATCTTCCCGATCGAACCGAGAAGTGAAAAGAAAATATCAATAAGCTATACACAAGTATTAGAATCTGATAACAATTTGTTCGAATACATTTATCCGCTTAATACAGAAAAATTTTCTGCCAAGCCTCTTAAAAATGCTTCTGTTAAGATTGATTTAAAATCTGATGGGAAACTTAAAAACATTTACTGCCCTACTCACGATGTTGAAGTTGTTAATAAGGATGATTACCACTCAATAATTTCTTATGAAGCTAAGGATACAAAACCTGATACGGATTTCAAACTTTACTTTTCAAAAAATCAATCAGCTGTTGGATTATCATTACTAACTTATAAATCAGGTAATAAAGATGGATACTTTATGTTAAGTGCAAGTCCATCAATTCAGATAGATAAAAATAATATCGAAAATAAAGACATAACATTTATTCTTGATGTATCCGGAAGTATGAGCGGCGAAAAATTAGAACAAGCAAAAAAAGCTTTACTGTATTGTATAAACAATCTAAATGCAGGTGATAATTTTAATATAATTCGTTTTTCAACAGAAGCATATTCCCTATTCAAATCTTTAGAGAAAGCGGATAAGCAAAATATTAACGAAGCAAAAAGATTTATTAATGATCTGCAAGCAATAGGCGGAACAAACATTGAGGAAGCATTTAATCTGGCTTTTAAGAATTATAAAGAAACTTCTCATCCACATTTTATTGTTTTTCTTACAGATGGCAAACCAACCATTGGTGAAATGAATGAAGATAAACTTCTTAAAAGAATTTTAGATGCTAATAAAACCAATTCCAGAATTTTCACTTTTGGTGTTGGCGATGAAATTAACACTCACCTTCTTGATAAACTTACAGATGCCACAAAAGCCTGGCGCACGTATGTTAGCGATGAAGAAGATATTGAAATTAAGGTTTCAAATTTCTATGATAAGATTCAATCTCCTGTTTTAAGCAATTTGAAATTAGATTTTGAAAACATTGATGTTTATCAAACTTATCCCAAAGATTTGCCTGATTTGTTTAAAGGATCAAACCTAATTGTATTTGGAAGATATAAAGAGAATGGAAATTCAACAATCAAGTTATCCGGAATGTTAAATGGTGAAAAGAAAGTTTTTATACTAAATGACAAATTCAAAAACAATAATGATAAATATAACTTCATCCCTCCACTTTGGGCATCAAGAAGGATTGGTTACCTTTTAGATTTAATTAGATTGAATGGAGAAGATAAAGAGCTTGTAGAAGAAATTACTTCACTTGCACGCGAGCACGGAATAATAACTCCATACACCAGCTATTTAATAATGGAAGATGAAGAAATTAGAATTAGAGGCGGAAGATTAGTTGATGGATTGCAAACACTTCCACCCAAACCTGAATTGAAAAAAGAAAATGAAGCCGACTACCTTAGAATGAATGACAAAAGCGGAAGAGGCAGTGTTGAAGTTAGTGAAGAATTTCAGGGATTAAATTCTGCTTCAAACATAAAACAAACTCAGCAAGGCAATGAAAGAATGTATTACACAGATTCCGACGGTAAAAGAAAAAATATTACGCAGCAAGTAAAAAATGTTTTAGGTAGAGCTGTATATCAACAAGATAAGTTTTGGTTTGATAGTGAACTTCAGAATCAAAGTAACTTGAAAAAAGTACGAGTACAATTTAATTCTGATGAATACTTTAAACTATTAAACAAAGAACCTGAAACAGCTCAGTTCCTTGCACTTGGAAAGAATGTTAAGTTTTATCATAACAATATTTTTTATGAGGTGTATGAGTGAAAAGTATCC
>JBDTRQ010000516.1:0-3428 GCA_039931535.1 Ignavibacteriota bacterium | reverse complement strand
GCAAAAAAATAATTAAAACTATTGCAGTCTTAACTTGACTTTCAACGGAATAACTCCAAGGTTTTTAAATAAAATGTTTACTAAAATCATAATTTTAGAAGTAAGAATCTTGAAACCTTGGAGGTTTTTCTACAGCTTAAGTAAACTGAGTAATAATATAATTTCGTGTAATTTTCTAACCAGTTCAAATCAGTCTGATCAGTATAATCCGCGTACAAATGATTTTAAATTAAAGGTTTTATGATTTATCTAATTCTCGCAATTCTCTGCTCATCAAGTTTAGCATTAATTTTAAAATATGGTAATGTTAAAAAATCCAATGTTATTTTATTAATCAATGCCAACTATCTAACCGCATCTGTATTTGCTTTAATATTTATTTTCGTTAAAGATGGATTTCATTTTTCACTTTACGCTGCATTATTTGCAATTGGATTAGGAGTTTTATTTGCAGAAACTTTTGTTATTTATTCCAGAGCAATCAGCTTAGCCGGAACAGCCCTGGCAACTGTTAGCGCAAGATTATCTGTTCTGATTCCTGTACTTTTTTCAATTCTGTTTTTTAATGAAAGTCCAAACATCACAATGATATTTGGATTGGCAACAGCGATAATTACGTTGTACTTGTTCTATCTATCCTTAAAAAATCACGGAACGCAAGAAGACAGAAAAGGTAAATACATTTATTTGTTTGCACTTTTAGTTGGGATTGGTTTTGTAGATTTTTCGATGAAGATATTTGAACAAAACTTTCCAATTAGTGAAAAGGGAACGTTTGTATTTCTAATTTTTTTCTGTGCGTTTATTTATACTCTTTTTAGAATTGTACTTGGTAAGATTAGTTTCGATAAAAACACATACAGAACCGGTTTGATACTTGGTTTTCCAAATGTGTTATCAATCCATTTTTTATTAGCTGCTCTTAGTGAAGTACCTGCAATAATTGCATTTCCAATTCAGAACATTGGAGTAATTGTGATTACTGCCGTTGCAGCCTATCTAATTTGGAAAGAACAAATAAATCTTTACGGAAAAATTGCAATCGCAGTTGGAATTGCTGCAATACTTTTGTTGAAGTTGTAGCAATTATTAAAAAAAATATACTTTGACATTCATATCTCCAATTGTTAATTTGCAATTGACTATAGGAGAGTAAAATGAAATCTATTCTTACAATTATAGTACTTACCTTATTATCTTCATTTCTTGCATTTTCGCAAGATAGAAATCAGATTGAAGTATCACCGAAGAAATTTATCTTTCAAAATCATAATACAATCTTGAAATCAGACAAAAGTACTTTGGATGGAATTACGATTAAAGACGTTAGGACAAATAGTAATAAAATATTACTTGATAATGGTTTCCTGCTAATAGAATCACTATACAAAACTTGGGATGCTTCTACCTGGGTGAATTATGAAAAGTATTCATACACCTATGATGTAAACAATAACCAGACTGAGTATTTATACCAAACCTGGGATGGTTCTACCTGGGTGAATTATGAAAAGTATTCATACACCTATGATGCGAATAATAATCAGACTGAGTGGTTATACCAAAAATGGATTAGTTCTGCTTGGGTGAATACTTTGAAGTATTCATACACTTATGATGTAAACAATAACCAGACTGAAGAACTATGGCAATCCTGGGCTTATTCTGTCTGGGAGAATTGGAACAAGTATTTATCCACATATGATGTAAACAATAATCAGACTGAGTATTTATGCCAATCTTGGGATGGATCTGCCTGGGTGAATTATTATAAGTATTCTTATATCTATGATGTAAACTATAACCTGACAGAGTGGTTAACTCAAGAATGGATTGATTCTGCCTGGGTGAATTCTTATAAGGAATCATACACCTATGATGTAAACAATAACCACACTGAATACTTATACCAGTCCTGGGATGGTTCTATCTGGGTGAATTATCACAAGTATTCATACATCTATGATGTAAACAATAACCTGACTGAGTTCTTAGGTCAATACTGGGTTAGCTCTGCCTGGGTGAATAATGACAAATATTCATATACCTATGATTTAAACAATAATCAGAAAGAGTGGTTATACCAAAAATGGATTAGTTCTACTTGGTTGAATTCTTTGAAGTATTCATACACCTATGTTCCAGTAACTTCCATTGATGAAAATTCTAATGTCATACACTTTTTCCATTTATCAAATAACTACCCTAATCCATTTAATCCATCGACAATGATAAGTTTTGAAATTCCAAAGCAGAGTAATGTACTGATGAAAGTTTATGATGTTTTAGGAAATGAAGTTGAAACATTAGTAAATGAAGAAAAAACTGAAGGCAATTATGAAATAAGTTGGAATGCAGCTAATCGATCAAGCGGAATTTATTTTTATAGGTTGCAGTCAGGTTCATTTGTTCAGACAAGAAAAATGATTTTATTAAAGTGATCAGATTTTAACAAACCCAGTTCCTTAAAGGAACTGAGTTTGTAAATAAGATATTTGAGTTAATCCACATCATCTACAATTAAAGTAAACAATCCAGCGATTATCATTGAAACGCCTCCGAGAAGAAGTGCATAAATTGCTTCGCCGCCAACAATGTTTTTTACAAAGAAACCAAGAATTGCTGCAGCAGTAATTTGGGGAATCACTATAAAGAAATTAAAAATTCCCATATACACTCCCATTTTTTCAGGTGGAAGTGATCCAGCAAGAATTGCATAAGGCATTGCAAGTATTGAAGCCCAAGCTAAACCAATTCCAAGTTCAGAAATTAGAAGTAAGTTTGGATCTTTAATCACATAAAAAGATGCGAATGAAATTCCGCCAATGATAAGTGAAATCATATGAACGGTTTTTCTGTTTGTTAGTTTTGCAATCCACATAATCACAAAAGCCATCACCGCGGCAAAACCATTGTAAACAGCCATCAAAACTCCAACCCAGTCTGCACCCTGATTATAAAGTTCTGATGATGGATCAGTTGCACCGTAAATGTGATGTGTTACTGCCGGAGTTGTGTAAATCCACATTGCAAACAAAGCAAACCACGAAAAGAACTGAACAACCGCAAGCTGCTTCATTGTTTTTGGCATTTTGTAAAGATCATTTAAGATAGAAACTAATCCGCCGGATGTTTTATTTTGATTTGTAAAAAATCCTGCGGTTAATTGTAACAAACCAAAAATTATTGAACCAACAAAAAGAACATAAAGCCCGTAATCATTTTGATGAAGAACAAAGTGAAGGATTGCGGAGCCAAATAATCCGATTGCGATCCAGATAAATCCATTTTTATTAAATGAGTTTGCAGAGATTAAACTTATTTTTTCTGATCTTGATTGTGATGATTTTTTTTCAGCATCAGAAAACTTTTTTAATTCTTCGGGGGAATATTCTTTTGTAGAAAAAACTGTGTAAAGTACAGCAAGT
>JBDTRQ010000515.1:0-3177 GCA_039931535.1 Ignavibacteriota bacterium | reverse complement strand
CGAGGAAAAATATATTCACATTATAAAAAGCAGTACGAAAACGTCTTTAGGAAAAGACTTTTGACCGCAAAAATTATTCAAGGGATAATTCTTAAGAAGAGATATCGTAAGTTGGGATTTACTATCGCAAAAAATTATCCTTCTTTGTTAAGATACTTAGTAAAGTTTACTCGCAGTAGCAAAACAGATTGAGTAATTTATTTATATTTGCAGAGTAATATCAATATCAATTTAATAGAGATAGAATGTGAACATAAAAAATCTTCAAAAATTTATAGTTGTTGGTGATAGAGTATTAATCCGTGCACAGGAGGATGCTAATAAAACAAACAGCGGTTTATATTTACCTGCGGGTGTTTCTGAAAAAGAAAAAATCCAGAGTGGATATGTTATTAAAGTTGGACCTGGTTACGCAACATCTGCACAAAGCGAGGATGAATCGTGGAAGGGAAATACGGATCAAGTAAAATATATTCCGTTGCAGGCGAAGGAAGGAGATTTGGCAATCTTTTTAAGGAAAGAAGCTTTTGAGATTGAATTTGAAAAAGAGAAATTTTTAATCGTACCTAACTCTGCAATTTTATTGCTTATCAGGAATGATGATTTTGCAATTTGATTGTTAAAAAATCATTACACCGATTGCAAACAAAAAAGAGGAAGCAATAATAATTTTCATAATAATTGAAAAATCATTTTTTCTCTCTATTGCAAAAACCTTTCCGTAGTTAAAATCTGAAATCAGGTTTGAAGTATTTACAGCCGCTTTCATTTCACTAACCTTATAATTTATAATTTAAGTTTTTCTTTATCCCAAATCATTTGGCTGGGGGATAAAGATCTTATTAGTAATTTTGCAAAAAGTGTGCTGAAAAAATGTTTGTATTATCGGTTAAAATATAATTTTATGTCGGTAAAAATTTCGCAGTGAACATGTAACAGAAATATAGTCCGCCAATTTCTGCGTCATATTCTTCGTTTTTTAGATTGGATGCTCAATCTTCTCGAATTTTTTGAAGTCTTCTTTGTAATGTTCTTTCACTTATTCCAAGTACGGCGGCGGCTTTTCTTACATTGTTATTTAATGCGCCCATAACATTTGTTATGTGTTTTTTTTCTGCTTCTGCTATTGATATTAGTATCTCTGATCTTTGTAATTCAAGTTCTCGTCCATCATTCATTCTCGGGATTTCAACAGCACTCAACCGCTGATTATCATCTGCCTGAACTACTGAATTGAAGATAACATTTTCCAATTCGCGTACGTTACCCGGGAAAGAATAATTTCTTAATTGTGCAATTGCTTCACGAGTTAAGCCTATAATATTTTTATTGTAAGTAGTGTTTGCAACTTTTATAAGATGATTAGATAACAGCAAAACATCATTGCCGCGTTTGCGTAGCGGTGGCAGGCTAATATGCCCGCGATTAAGTCTGTAGTAAAGATCAGCACGGAAACTACCTTTGTTTACATCATCAGAAAGATCACTGTTAGTTGCAGCAATTATTCTAATATCTAATTTTGTTGGATTAGAACTTCCAATCTTAAAAATTTCACTGTACTGTATTGCTCGTAATAATTTGCCTTGTAATTCTTTAGGCAGTTCTGCAATCTCATCAAGAAAAATTGTTCCGCTATTTGCTTCTTCAAAATAGCCTTGCTTATCACTTGTAGAATCTAACAAGGTACCTTTTAAATTCCCAAACAATTCGCTTTCCAAAAGAGAAGGTGAGACTGAGGCAAGATTAACAGCAACGTAAGGTTTAGATTTTCTTGAAGATAAATCGTGTATTTTTTTGGCGATAAGATCTTTACCAGTTCCCGTTTCTCCAACAACTAAAATAGTTTCATTAGTTGGAGCAAATATTTCTACAAGATTAAAAACCTTGTACATTGTTTCAGAATCGGTAATGATATTTGCAAATTTATTTTCACTTGCCTTAACAACAGTTCCTTCTGATCTTAAAACATCTCTTTCTTTTTCTAAAAGTTTGTAACCGATAGCTCTTCGGATAGTAAGCAGCAAACGATCTGTATCCGGCGGTTTGATTATAAATTCATAAGCGCCAAACTTTATTGCTTCTAATGCAATGTCTTTATCATCAACAGCCGTAACTATTATAACAGGAATGTTTGGATATTCTGGTGTAATCTGCTCAAGTAGTTGGAGACCGTTCATTTGCGGCATATAAATATCCAGCAAAATAAGATCAATACTTTGAGTCTTTAATATTTGAGGAACGTTTAATGGATTTGATTCCGTAATTACGTTATCATAACCTTCGTGCTGAAGAATGCTTTTAAGTAAATCTAGATATGATAGTTCGTCATCTACGAGTAGAATTGTTTCTTTCAATTAAATTACCTTTTACTTTTCTAAATGTATAGATAAAGAAATGAATAGCCCATACAAGAATAATTAAATAATTAACTATCTTTTACCGAATACAAAGATTCTTGGGTAATATCTATCAATTTTTATACAATTTTTGTACAACAAGTAAAAATCGCATTTTAATATATTTTCAGTTAAAAATTATTTTGACAGGAATTAATTGAAGTCAATCTTTACAGGTAGTAGGCAGATATTACTAATACTAAAGCTAAAATAAAAAAAATAGCGACAAAATTGTCGCCTAAATTAAGACAGTGATAGATCTAATAAATATTAAAATTCAATTTTCTTATCTTTGTGCAATTAAAAATTTTTACATTCATCGTTAAAGGTTAAAGTTATGACGGCAAATTATGATATGATCAAAAAAGTTTATTCTAATTACAAAAGCAAGCTTGGCGAGATACGAAAAATTGTTAATCGTCCATTAACTTATACTGAAAAAGTTTTATACGCACATCTTTACGATAAAGCAACAAAAGAATTTACCGGCGGAAAAGATTATGTTGATTTGGCTCCCGATAGAGTTGCCATGCAGGATGCTACAGCTCAAATGGCACTTTTACAATTTATGTCTGCGGGAAGAAAAACAACTGCAGTTCCATCAACCGTTCATTGTGATCACCTGATCCAAGCACAAGTCGGCGCTGTTGAGGATCTTAATAGAGCTAACATAGAAAACAAAGAAGTTTATGATTTTCTTGAAAGTATTTCTCAAAAATTTGGTGTTGGATTTTGGAAACCCGGTGCAGGAATTATTCATCAGGTTGTACTTGAGAATTAT
>JBDTRQ010000514.1:0-19754 GCA_039931535.1 Ignavibacteriota bacterium | reverse complement strand
TTGTAACCCAGAAAGGGAAAATTGTTCCTACTCCATCGGGCTGGGGTTCAAAGGGGTCAGTATCAAATGTTGACATGTCATATTCAATATCAAGTGCACCTATTAAATCAAGATCATGATGCATTGATGGTGCACGAAAACCAACCGTTCCCCATTCTTGCAGATAACAGTTAATTATTTGTGCTCGTTTAAGGAATTCTTGTTCAGATGAGAAAAGTTTTCCATCGTGGTACAATCCGTGAACTCCATACTCAAATCCATTTTGTTTCAAGTTATTTAACAAACCTTTTTCAACTTTATAATCTCTTTCGGGAACGAAGTTGAAGGATGAAACAAAACCCAAATCTTTTTCAATCTGCATAAGTTTTAAAACCCGTTCATAACCTCTTTTATGTTCAACATCATGTGTGAGAATTAATGCAAACTTCTTTCCCTCTGGCCAGGATTTCCAGTTTTTAGGCTTTTTTTCAGATCCTTTAAGAATAGGCCACACGTCCTTAAAACTATTAAATTCGTATTGGAGCAGTTTTCTTCTCAAATATAGTTGTAACGGTCTAGTTGTGAATGGTTTGATTTTATAAAACAATTTTCTAAGCATTTTTTTTTAATCCAAGGTTAATAAAATTTAAATTGATCATTACAATCTCAACGAGGCTTTTATCCAATATGTTTATAAAGTGAGTTACCAACCAGCTTTAAAAGAAATACAGGGGAATGATTGAATATAGAGTTATGAATTCCGTTTGTTTTTGTAGTTGTAATCAGAAATTTATTTTCTTTAACACTGTAACGACTGGTATAAATAAAAAATTCACTAGTATTCCAACCGAGCTTATATCTTCTAAGTCCCTCGTGGTTAATTTCTGTTCTACCAAAATCAAATTCCTCATACCCTTCTGATAAATACTTTTTAATCGCTTGCCACATTACAAAAAAATTGCCTCTAAGTTCACTATTATCATTAATAGAAGCACCAAATTTATAAAGTAGCTTTTTTCCGAATTTAAAATAGATAGCACTTGCTGTATAGGATGTGCCGTTCATTGCAAATAGAACATCTCCGTTACCTTTGCTGATAATGTTTTTATAAATATTTTTAAAAAAAGTAAATGGCTGTGGAGGTAATCCGTGTCTCTTTCTGGTTTTGCAATGCATTTTATAAAATAATTCTATCCCTGAATAATCATTTTGAATTTTTAAATGAAATTTTTGATTAGATTCCTTTTTAATATTGCGTTTTATATTTTCAGAAAAAGAATTAAATATCTCTGTTTCAGTCCCATTTAATTTAAGTACATGTCTTAGATCCGTTCGGAATTCTAATGCTTCAAAGGGTAATTTTGTGCCGGAAGATTTATACTCAATGTACTTCATTTTCCTTTCTTGGCAGAAACGGATTACTTCTTTAATAAGTGAATCGTAATACTGAAAAGATTTGAAAATGGGTTCGCAGTGATCGCTGAATGGAAGCGAAACTGCTCTTTTGCCAGTTAGCCAACTGCTAACTTGCATCATGGGAAGAACAGCACATAATTGATCATTTTCGAAAATTGAAAAATATATTGGTTTATATTTATAGGATTCAAATATTACCTGTGCCCACTCTCTGCTGTGAAAAAAAGAATATCCATCGAGTTTTAAGATATGATTATTCCAGTTATCGTGCTCAAGAGGATTAATTATTTGAATATTGATAATGATCTATACCTTTTTAGTAATAAAAGAAAAAATAAAAAAATATTATTAGGAATAAATCTTTTTATCCAAATTTATAATTTCTTTTTTTGATTTACCATTTTTATTATTCTCTTTTCCGGATCCATATCCATAACCATAACCATATCTATAACGATAGTAATACGAATTCTCAATTGCAGCAGCATTAGCCACGATGCCTTTAATATTAACATTTGATTGTTTTAATTCCTGCATACCCCACCGGACGGTTTCGATAAGTGAGATATCCGGTCTTACCACGATAATAACATCCTTAATAAATTGTGCCAGGACAAGCGGATCCACTACTCTTGTAACAGGAGGCGAATCAAAAATTATTAAATCGTAATTAGTGTGGGATAAATACGAGAATAGTAATTTCATTTTCGGTGAATTGAGTATGGTCCCGGAATCTTCTGTTAATCCACCGGCAGGGAGTATATCAATTAATTTAGAGGCACGCGAATATATCTTTGGATTGATATCTTTTGTGAGATAGTCTATTAGTCCTGTGTCCTTAGTAGTTAGACCGAACATTTTAGAAAGATCGGCTTTTCTTAGATCACAGTCTATAAGCAAAACTTTTTTGCCCTCCTGAGAAAGCGATACTGCTAAATTAGCGGCTACAGAAGTCTTACCGGTATTTTCTTCGCAACTGGTTATCATTATTATTTTATTTTCGAGATTTAACTTTTGAAAAAGTTTTGTTCTGAAAAGACGGTAAGTCTCAATAAGTCCCGGATCATTGCTGATTAAAGTTGCTAATTTATATTCGTGCCTGGAGTTTTTTAATTGCTTCAAAATTTCTTTAGAATATCTCGGGATAATTGAAAGTATGGGAACCTGAAATTCCGTTTCTAATTCATCAAGATTTACAAAGCGTGTCCGATAAAGTTCCACTGAAAAAATTATTATAATTCCTATAAAGCCACCCAGAATTAAACTGACTAAAACAATCAAAGATTTTTTAGGCCAGGATGGATCCTCGGGGACTTTAGCTTCATCAACGATAGTAATATCCTGCATTTTAGAAAGCTCTGCAACACGCATTGCTTCTCTTTGATCGAGCAGAATAGTGAATATCTTTTCATAAGTTCCACGTTGTCGCATAAGTTGTGCCATCTTATTTTCCTGAGAAGGGAGGCTGCGCATTTTAACTTCATACTTGGACATTAGATCATTAATCTTTAGCAGCTTTTTTTCAAAAGTATTAATCATAATTTTATAAGCAGTGATAGTATTTTCATTAAAGCCGGCTAGTTTAGACTTTGCGAGTTTTATCTGTTCATCGATTGCTTTAACATCAGGATGATTTTCTGTCCGCTTCTGAAGAAGATCAAGACGCTGCAATTCAAGGTCTGATAATTGTCTCATTAATTGAGAAAAGGGTGTATTTCCTCCATCATTCTGACTTTGAGGATTCAAATAGCTTTGATCAAAGTAACCATTTTTTTTAAGCTCCTTTTCCAGATCAGCGGCTTTGTTTTTATAATCTGATAGCTGCAAATCTGTGTTATACTTTTCAGCTTCCAGATTACTTAAGAATCCTGTAAGTTCCTGTGAGCTTGCATCTATGGACATTATTTGTCCGCTTGCCTTAAAATTACTTAATTCATTTTCCGAAGCTTTTAATTTATCCTGTATTTCATTTAATTGTTTATCAACAAACACATAAGAATATCTGATTAATTCTTTTTTCTGAGCGATACGGGATTCTCTGAATTTTTCTACGATTGCATTTGCAATTAAGGCAGCCGATGTTGCAGAACTAGCCGAATAAGTTATATAAAAAATATCTGTTTTACCTTCTCTGCTAACCTTTGTACTAGTCCTTACGTCCTCAACTGTTTTACTAAAATCATTAAAGGATAAAAGAAGCTCACTATTTTTTGGAGCCTCATTCCAATTAATAACGATGGAAAAGTTCTCTGTTATGATTTTTGAAACATTAATGCTTGGTTTCCCAAGATTATTAGTATCTAATATATCCGTACTATCTTTAATTGATCTATCAATTACTTTATAATCTGCGGCATCAAGTAAAACAAAATCATTAGAAGATTCTTTTCGTATAATAAAATTGGCTGGATTTTTTTTGGAAGTATTTGAAAAAGTGATTTCAAATTTTTGGGGTATGGTAAACTTGTCTGCATTTTTAGATCTAAATGAGGGGTCAAGCATATCAAGATAAGTCTTTTCAATTTTATAGGATTTATCATTGCCCCATCTCAATTCTTTAATTGTACAAAACAAATCAAGTTCATCAACAACTTTGCTCATTACCGTGTTAGTTGTAACAAGCTGAATCTCTGTTTCAATAACATCCATAGATTGAAGGGTTAACATTGTTGATATATCAGGCGCACCAAATTTTTTATCCTCTGGATTACTTTCCTTCTTAAGTGTTACGTTGGCTTCGTATCTAGGTGTGGCAGAAAAGCTATAAATTAAGGATATTACAAGAAGTATTAAAACAGTTGAAAAGAGTATATATTTATTTTTTATAATTAATTGAAATATCTCTAGCAGTGTTTTTTCTTTTCTTGGTATTTCCGGATTTGTTCTACCTATGTGTTTATTATTATCGTTCATTTAATATTTACCTGGATTATGATTTCAAATACAATTTTATTTTCTTATAATTAAACTAATTAATGTTACTAGAACTGCAAGTCCGGATAAAATAAGACCATATTGACCTGCATCAGCCCAAAAACTTCTGGGAATAAAAATTCTATCACCCGATTGCAATCCAAGATCTGCCGCAGTATTGCCTTTTTCTATTACCTCAGATTTTTTTAATTGAATTTCCTGCTCATTTCTAATAATATAAATATCATCAGTAGCGGCTGCACCTGTAACACCACCAGCAAGAGCAAGTATTCCTATCATTTTTTCTATATCTGTTACATAATAATATCCTGGTGTTCTAACCTCACCCATTATATTTATTCTTATCAGTGGTTGGATAGTTAGGGCTGGATCTTTGTACAACTCAGAGTATTTATTAAAAATTGTTTGTTTAAATGTTTTATAATCAATATTTGTAGTTTTCACAATCCCAATAAAAGGCAGTTGAATATTTCCATCCTGCTGGATAAAGTAATCGCCGGATATTTGGTCTGTTATGTTAAGAAAAGTCATTCTAACTCCATCCCCAGGATTAAGTATCTGGGCAAAGTTATTGAATGCAAAAATTCCAAAAAAAATAATGATAATTAAAAGTCTTTTCATTTTATTCCTGCTGGTGGTAAGATTTTAAAAAAAAACTGTTCAAATTTAAGTAATAATTCTTTACAAATGCTATGCCGTCAAAATGTCTGTTTATTAATTGTTTTAAATCTAATAATTATCCATTTGCAAAATATATGAACAATATTGAAGCATAAAAATTTTTAATGAATCAATATGCTACGTAATCATTTTGATATTTTTTGAAATAGCTTAACTTTAGCAAATAAATTTGCGATAATTTGTATTATTGTTTGACAAAATAACGTAGCATTATATTTGTTCCAACATTTACATTGAATTTTTCTAAATTTCAGATTTAATAATTAAACTTTAACTTAATTTTCGAACAACAAATAAAAAATGGAGAAATAATGAATATTCCTTTTTTAGATCTAAAGGCAAATTATAATTCAGTAAAAGCGGATGTTGATGCCGCTATCCAGAATGTATTAGACAATACGGCGTATATTTTAGGCGCTTCAGTACAAAATTTTGAAAAAGATTTTGCTGCGGCACAAGATGTAAAGTATTGTCTTGGAACAAGTTCTGGTACAGATGCAAATCATTTAGTTCTTTGGGGATTAGGAATTGGTGCCGGAGATGAGGTAATAATTCCTGCAAACACTTTTATAGCAACTGCCTGGGGTGCAACACTTTGCGGTGCTACTCCGGTTTTTGTTGATTGTCATCCAGAAAGCTATAATATGGATCCATTTAAGATTGAAGAAGCAATTACAAGTAAAACAAAAGCAATAGTTGCAGTTCATCTTTACGGGCAGAGCGCTGATCTTGATCCGTTAAAAGAAATTGCAAAAAAACATAATTTAATTCTGGTTGAGGATGCTGCTCAGGCTCATCTTGCAGAGTATAAAGGGAAACCAGTTGGCGGTCTTACTGCTGCTGCTTCATTTAGTTATTATCCGGGCAAAAATCTTGGTGCTTATGGTGAAGGCGGCGCTGTTACAACTAATGATGAGGCATTATATAATCGTGTAAAAAAATTAAGAGAGCATGGTCAATCACAAAAATATTATCACGATTCTTTTGGACATAATTACAGAATGGAAGGTATTCAAGGCGCTGTTCTTGGTGTAAAATTAAAACACTTAAGTAAATGGACTGATGCAAGAAGAGCGGTTGCAGCCAAGTATAATGAGGGTTTGAAGGGTATTACAAAAATTATCACACCAAAAGAAATGTCTTATGCTAAGCATGTTTACCATTTATATGTAATTCAATTAAATGATGGAACACTTGAAGCAAGTAATCAACTTAGAGATAGGTTAAAAGATTATTTGACACAACAAGGTGTAAATGTTGGATTGCATTATCCAATTCCACTGCACATGCAAGAGTGCTTTAAAGGGTTAGGATATAAAAAAGGTGATTTTCCAAACAGCGAAAGAATTGCTGAAGCTGGTCTGTCATTACCTATGTTTCCCGAAATGACCGATGAACAAATCAATTATGTTGTTGGGAAGATTAAGGAATTCTTTAAATAATTCTTTTTAGATTTAGTTTTTTTACAGCCTGAGGTTATTAAAAACTCAGGCTGTTTCCTTTAATCCTTCTCAATTTAATACTAACTTTAACATTCTAAATTAAATTTTTGTCTCATAATTCAAATGCAATTTTTTATATCTCATTTTGATATGCTTATTGAACTGTTTTATGCTAATTTGCCAATAAAATAGGGCTTTAGCCTCTGGCATAGTTCTGGAAAGTTCTCTAAGACTTAACTATTTCAAAAGAAAATGAAAAAAAATTATAAATACAAGTACTTTTTCGGAATTGCAGATTTTTCAATCCTAATATTCTCTTTCTTAATTTCAATCTTTATTCTAAGAAATAATACATCTGCTAACTTCTTTGAATTTTACGCTGCTATTCCGGGGATACTTTTATTAGTCTTCACAATCTCGCTTTTAATTCTACTAATCTTTCAATACAATGGTTTATACAGATTAGATATTATTCTTAACAGATCATCACATTTTTCTCATATCCTAAAAGCAATTTATTATAGTTCACTTCAAATAGTTCTGCTTTCATTTCTTCTAGATTCAAGAATGATACTTGATTCCAGATTGCTTTTTGTTCTCTTTTTCTTTGTATCGATTGGACTTTTATTTCTGGTAAGAGTTGAATTACTAAAATGGGTATTTATAGAGTTAAGTCAGACAAGTTTTAAACGAAACGTAGTAATTGTAGGTAATGGGAAATCTGGAAGACTGCTTGCAACAAAATTATTGTACGAAAACCCTTTAGGACTTAATATAATTGGATTTGTTGATGAAGAAAGACATATTGGTGATTTTGTAGTTGCAGGTAAAAAAGTCTTAGGTAACTATCAAGACTTAAAAGAAATAGTACAAACAAGAGTTGTTGATGAACTTATAATTGCAGTTGATACTGAATCACATGCAGAACTTTTTAATATTCTTGATGATTGTAAGAAAGTAAATGTTCCGATCAGAATGACATCAAATCTGTTAAATGTTATTGATCAAAGACTTAAAACTGAAAAATACACTGATATCCCAGTTATAGATGTAGCTCCTCAGTACAATGATAATTTTACACTTGGATTAAAACGTATTTCTGATGTTGTTTTAGCATCATTTGGAGTATTGGTTTTATCACCATTCTTTGCTTTGATTACATTACTTATAAAACTTTCATCACCTGGACCAATTGTCTTTAAGCAAGCAAGAATCGGGAAAGACGGTCGTGAATTTAGTTTCTATAAGTTCAGATCGATGAGACCATTAGCTGGTGAAGATGAAGACCGAAAAGAAATGATGATTCAGTTTATGAAAAATGGTTCTAACGGTGCAAGCGATACTAAAATAATTAATGAGAGCAGAGTAACATGGATTGGTAACATCATCAGAAAAACTTCTTTAGATGAATTACCACAATTATTTAATGTTATTAAAGGTGATATGAGCTTGGTTGGACCAAGGCCATGTTTACCTTATGAATATGAAAACTACGACGAGTGGCAGAAAAGAAGAGTAAGCGTAACACCCGGTTGTACAGGTGTATGGCAGGTTTGGGGAAGAAGCGCAGTTAATTTTCAGGAAAGCGTTGTACTCGATCTTTATTATATAAACAATATGTCCCCTTGGCTCGATATCCAGTTGATCTTTCAGACAATACCTGTGATGTTGTTTTCAAGAGGCGCCAAGTAAAATTTAATAAGGTTTATTATGAAAGTAGCAATAGTTGGTCTAGGATATTGGGGTCCGAACTTAGTTAGAAATTTCCTTTCACAGCCTGATGTTGAAAAAGTAACAGCCTGCGATATGAGAGATGACAGACTAAAAATAATACAACAAAAATTTCCAAGCGTTCATGTTTCAAACGATTATGAAGCCGTGCTAAAAGGCGAAAGTGAATTAATTGTAATTGCTACTCCAGTTGCAACACATTATCCAATCGCAAAAAAAGCTTTAGAGAATAATAAACATATTTGGGTAGAAAAACCATTTACAGCAAGTGTGGCAGAAGCCGAAGAGCTTGTTGAAATTGCTGAAGCAAGAAATCTAAACATATTTGTCGATCATACTTTTATCTATAATGGCGCTGTCCTTAAGATGAAAGAACTTGTTGAAAAAGGTGAACTTGGTAATATACTGTATTTTGATTCAGAGAGAATTAACTTGGGATTATTCCAAAGAGATGTTAATGTTATTTGGGATTTAGCTCCACACGATCTTTCAATTATGCAATTTATCTTAGGAAAAAAAGCAAAAGCCATTTCGGCAAATGGTATTGCAAACTTTAACGGCAAAGAAAACATCGCCCACATAAGTATTTATTTTGAAGATAATTGTTTTGCACATTTTCATGTAAATTGGGTTTCTCCGGTTAAGATAAGAAGAATGATTGTTGGCGGAACTAAAAAGATGCTTGTTTATGACGACATGGAAAACTTTGAAAAAATTAAAGTCTATGACAGCGGCATTGATATCAAATCACAAGAAGGAATTCATGAAGCATTAGTACAATACAGAATCGGGGATATGTTCTCTCCAAAAGTAAATCAAACAGAAGCATTAACACTTGGTGCACGTGAATGTCTGGATGCCATCAAGGAAAAAAGACAGCCTTTAACAAACGGTTATGATGGATTAGAAATTGTAAAACTATTGGAAGCAAGTGATAAATCGCTTAAAGGTATGGGAAGAATTGTTGAAATACAGGAATTAGTTAACTTTTAATTACTCAACTAATAAACCGGAAACAATTTTGGAAAAAAAAAATATTAATAATGTAAAGTTGGGTAAAGATGTTAAGATTTTTGATTTTGTAAATCTATACGGCTGCTCAATCGATGATAATTCAAAAATCGGAACATTTGTAGAAATACAGAAGAATGCTTCGGTTGGTAAGAACACAAAAATATCATCACATACTTTTATTTGTGAAGGTGTACATATTGGGGATAATGTTTTTATCGGGCACAACGTAACTTTTATTAATGATAAATATCCGCGTTCTGCAAATACTGATGGAACAATGCAAACAGAAGCCGATTGGAGTGTTGTTGAAACTTTTATAAAAAACGGTGCCTCAATTGGATCATCATCTACTATTTTATGCGGTGTTACTGTTGGTGAAAATGCAATTGTGGGCGCTGGAGCTGTAGTTACAAAAGACGTAGCAGCAAACACTGTGGTTGCAGGCGTTCCTGCAAAAATTATTAAGAAGCTATAAGATTTTTTTATAGCTTTTATTTTTTTCTATCTTGTGAATAACACTATAAGTGAAGAGACGAGAACTACGAAATAAATAAATCCTAAACGAGCTTTTATCATTCCTTTGTTATCTTTCCCTGAGCCAGAAGTTTTTTTTACTATTACTTCTGAATTTCCCCATTCACCCTGATGTAATTTGAAAGCGGAGTCTCTCATATTTACACTTCTTTTATAATTAAGTAAAATGATTTGACAAGTATTTATCAATTATCATTCCTTAGAAAAAGCTTAAAAAAAGCTTAAAAAGGATGTTGACTCTAAAGAGTGGTAAAAACTACACGTAGATTTTCTTAACAGATAGGTATTTACTTTCAAATAGATGGCTAATATTAGCCGATTAACGATTAATCTTCACGAATAATCATAATTCGTCTATTAGCACTTCTACCATCTGCAGTATTGTTGTTGCCAATTGGGAAAGAATCTCCCAATCCATAGACTTCTAATTGATCCGGTTTAACTCTTTGAGAAACCAAATAATCAAAAACAGATTTTGCACGTTCATAAGAAAGTTTTTTTATTGTGTACACAGAACCTTGACTATCCATGTGACCTTCAATTCGCCATTTACTTTTCGGCTGGTTCTGGATATAAAATGCGATTTCATTTAGCACAAGTTTGGATGATTGTTGTAAGTTAGAAGAACTATTAATAAATGTGTCATCACCTCTTAGATTAAACTGATAGACAGTTTCTTGATCGGATGCTTGTTTGGGACATCCGTCTTGATCAACTTTTACATTAGCAGGTGTATCGGGGCATTTATCTAAATAGTCAGGCACACCATCCTTATCACTATCAATCGGGCAGCCAAATTCATCAACTTTAACACCTATCGGTGTGTCCGTACATTGATCTTTGTAATCAGGAACACCATCTGTATCACTATCTATCGGACATCCTATTGAATCTACCACGATATTTTCTGGAGTATCAGCACATTTGTCAAGATAATCAGGAACACCATCATTATCAGAATCCAACGGGCAACCTTCTTTATCTACTATAACTCCGGTTGGTGTATTGCTGCATTTATCAAGATAATCTGGAACCCCGTCATTGTCTGAATCAATCGGACAACCAAATTCATCAACAGAAACACCAAATGGTGTATTTGGACAAATATCTTTGCTGTCCGGTATTCCATCACCATCAGAATCAAAACTGCCGCTAAACGCATAAGAAATACCGATCATACCTGTTAGATAAGTATCGTTATTTGTAGAAGCCGAAATATCCTCTAAATAATCTGTTGAGGTTGGATAGTAACTTAATTGTGTGTTGATGCTAAATCGATCAGAGATTCTAAATTTTACTTCTCCCTCTAACATAAAATTAACGATACTTTTTTTGTATCGTTCTTGAGAATTAAAAAGTAAAATTTTTCCATCTGAATCTTTTGGACTAAAATTTAAATATGAAGCGCCAATAGTTATTGAAGGAATTATACTTTTACCAAAGGCGTAACCAAAAGTAACACCTGCACCAATATTGATTGCATCTGTTGCAACTTTATTTGGCAGATTCTCGCGTATTCCATCGTTGGTTGATATGGAATTTCGTGTATCATCAAAATTAAGTGTTAAGCCGCCTGCAAATGCTTTAAAACCAAGCCGTGCATTTTGAATAATTATTGGATAATATTCTATTGAACCTTTAACTGCTGGTCCTGCTGTGCTGGTTTTATAATCGGAAAATCCATAAGAAAATCCGCCATTTAGCGATAGGATAAAATTTTGTAAAAGAAAATCATTATCGGTTGCAGCGGTTTGGGAATATGATTGATGTATCGGTAACAGTGATACAAGTATAAAAGCAAAAAATATTTTGAAATGTTTAAGCATAATTTCTTTTTAGTTAGTCAAAAGCACAAACAACAATCAGAAAAAGATCAGTATGATTATTATTACTTGTGCAAAGATAAGAAAAGACTTTGCCTGATAACAATATTCAATTGTAAAATTATTTAAGAAGATGCATTGCTTATTTATAGATTAATTTCATTGTGAGACAAAAAAGATTATAAAAACCTCGCCTTTTCTATTAAACAAAGCAATATATGGCATAAACATTGGACATAGAATATTTCTTAAAATCAGAGGAGAATAATAGTGACAAGGCTTATTGTCTTATTTATTGTATTGTTTAATGTTGTTTTGTTCTCACAGGCATTTGAAACAAAATGGGGTGTTGGAGTGGGTGGAATATACCCTCGCTTCTTCAGTGTTTCTGGAACAGGATATTCAGGAAACGTAAATTTCGGAGCTTACTTTTCTGCTGAAAAATATTTTAATGAACAAGTCAGTTTGCGAGGACTTTTTAATTTTGTCCATATGACTTCTTATTACTTGGTTGAAGGCAGTCCCGCTCAGTCACATACAGTAAATCATTTTGCATTAAACTTAGATGCAATTTATAAATTTTTACCATGCAGGTTAGTTTCACCTTATGGTTTGATTGGTCTAGGTGTAACCAACTTTACTAATAAACATTCATTTAATCCTGATGTTGATGATACTTTCTTTGGTTATCAACTTAATCTGGGTGTAGGAATTGAATGGGGTTTTAATGAAGATATTTCGTTAAAGACAGAAGCAGTTTATCGTACAACATCAAACAATAAAATTGATGGCAATGAAAGATTGAACGAAAATTCCAAAGGTTTGTTTGGCGGAAACGGCGACACTTACGCTACACTGGATGTTGGTGTGATTTGGTATTTTAACAAAGGTGCTGTATCTGATATTTGTGACAAATGTCCGGAAGGTTATAGAGAAGTTCTTATAAGGGATACAGTAGTAGTTGAAAAAGTTATTGAGAAAAATATTGTAGATACTGTGTTCATAAAATCTAGGGAACCTTATCTGTTTGGAGTAAATTTTGCATTTGATAAATATGAACTTAATCCAGAATCTTACGCTGTTTTGGAACGTGCTATTGAAATCTTAAAAGGAAATCCAGAATTAGACATTATAATAAGTGGACATACCGACAATAAGGGAAGTGATAGCTATAATGAAAAGTTATCTGAAAATAGAGCAAGAACCGTATTTAATTATCTTGTTGCAAATGGCATTAAAAAAGAAAGAATAAGTGAAAATTGGTTCGGCGAAGAACAACCTTTAAAAGATAACAACTCAGAATTTAACAGGGCTTTTAACAGAAGAGTTGAAATAAAAATTCAAAACTAAATAGTTTAAATTTTAAATAAAATTGTTGGTGGTTAAGCCCGAGCAAAAATGTTCGGGCTTTTTTTATTTGAATGCGACTTTTATCACTTTAACGGTATTCTATGCTTGATAGGATTTGTGTAATTTTAACCCGAATTATTTAAGAGTTAAAAATGAATGTACTTGAAGTAAAAAATCTTACTAAAAGATTTGGCGGAATAACCGCTGTTGATAAAGCATCGTTTTCTGTAACTGAAGGATCTGTGTTTGGACTGATTGGCAGAAACGGAGCTGGGAAAACTACAACTATTAGAATGATGTTAAATATTTATTTCCCAGATGAAGGCGAAGTATTATTTAAAGGTGCAAAGATTGAACAGGATTTTAAAGATTCTGTTGGATATTTACCCGAAGAGCGCGGACTTTACAAAAAAATGAAAGTGATGGATATGCTTTTATTTCTTGCAGAGTTAAAAGGTAAAAAGGGAAGTGAAGTTAGTAAATCAGCGCTGCAATATTTAGAGCGGTTTGATCTTACTGACAGAAAAAATTCTAAAGTTGAAGATCTTTCAAAAGGCAATCAACAAAAAATACAATTTATAAGTACAATACTTCACGATCCGGATTTTTTAATTTTTGATGAACCATTTTCCGGGATGGATCCTATCAATACAAATCTTTTAAAAGAAATTATTCTTGAAAAGAAAAATAAAGGCAAGGTTGTAATCTTTTCAACTCATCTAATGGAGTTTGCAGAAAAGATGTGCGACTCAATTGCAATGATTGATAAAGGAAAAATAATTCTTAACGGTAAACTTTCAGAGATAAAAGAAAAATATGCAAGCAGAAATGTTAGTCTAAATTATCAAGGCAACATTTCATTCTTAAACAATCATCGTATCGTTGAAAGTATTGAAAATTACGGCAACACTACCGGCATCAAACTTAAAAATGATAACACCGATCAGGAATTATTAAAATTGCTTATGGCAAATAATATTTCAATCAAAAAATTTAACGTGAATGAAATATCACTGCACGAAATTTTTGTTTCACTTGCCGGAAAGGAAACTGCAAATGTTTAATAGAAGAACACTCGCAATTATAAAACGCGAACTTAAAATGAAGCTCTTTAGCAAATCATTTATTTTGATGACTTTGCTTGTTCCACTATTTATGATTGGAATATTTTCTATTCAATATCTCGTTCATTCTTTTTCAGAAGAAGAAAGAGCTGATTTGATTGTGATATCTGACTCCGATGAAATTTTAAACAAACTGCAAAATGAAATTTTCCAAACAGGTTCATTTAAATCAGGAGATCTAACTGCACGATTTGAGAAAACCGAATTAGATAATTTCAAATCAAAATTAAACGAGATTAAGCCTGATATTATTGCTCAAAGAATTACCGGTGTTGTATTTATTCCATCAACTTCATTACAATCAAAAGGTGTCGAATACTACTCATCAAATCCAAACAACTCAGCTTTGTTTTATAAGATTAAACCATCAATAAATAAGACCTTGGTTGAGATATATTTTTCTGCACGGAAATTGACCGATGATGAAATAAAGTTTGCAAGAAAAGATGTTGAGATAAATGGATTCAGAGTTTCATCAGATGAAAAGGTTGAGCAAGAAGGTTACGGAAATAGAATTGCAATGGTGTTGTTTTCTTTTCTTCTTTATATGGCATTAATCTTTTCCGGTTCGATGACTATGAATGCGGTGGTTGAAGAAAAAAGTAACAAGATTGTTGAAGTACTTCTTTCATCTGCAAGCAGCACGGAGTTAATGGCTGGAAAAATTTTGGGAACTGTAATTGTTGAAGTCATTCAAATGGCTATTTGGCTAAGCCCAATTGTCTTACTGATTTCTACAAGCTGGTTTTTTATTCCGCAGGAACTTATGCCGCAAATGAGTTTTGGATTTATACTTTATTTTCTATTCAACTATTCACTTGCATTAATAACTTATGTTGCACTTTACGCAACTGTTGGAGCTATTTTTGATAACCCGCAAGATGCACAATCGGGTGTTTGGCCCCTTCTGATGTTAATAATGATTCCATTTTTTATTGCACTTGGTATGGAATCAAATGCGCAGAGTTCTTTAGCACAAATTGCATCGCTGTTTCCGTTTGCTTCTTTAATTGTTATGCCTGCACGAATGATATTAGCTGAAGTTCCGATGTGGCAAATATTGCTTTCCATTGTTATTAATGCTGTTGTATTAGTCGGCATATTTAAATTAGCAGGAAAAATTTATCGCATTGGAATTTTACTAACCGGTAAAAAACCAAAATGGTCTGAAGTTATTGGATGGCTAAAGATGAGTTCGTAACTCAATTTCTTCTTCTGCTTTTTGTAGCTCAGTCCGCTGCGACAGGCTGAGCGACAAAGATTAATACAAAATATTTTATGCTCTAAAAATCCTAAGCAGCTTTTCCGCGGCAAGCGTTGGTGTGGTTTTATCCTTTGTAATTTCTTGTTTTATTGTTGCAATTGCTTTTTGAACTTTTTCATTGTTATAAAATTCATCGCGTAAAGCATCTTCAACCATTCTAAAAACCCATTCGATTGATTGATCTTTTCTGCGCTGCTCAAACATACTGGATTGTTTAATTGTGGTCTCAAATTTCTTTATCACATCCCAAAGCTCAGGAATTCCTTTGCCCGTAAGTGCGGAGCCGGTAAACGCCTGAGAAGTCCAGCCTTTTGTTGCAGGCTGTAAATAATGCAGTGCATTACTGTAATCAGCTTTTGCTATGTTTGCCCTTCTCTCATTATCGCCATCAGCTTTGTTTACAAGAATTGCATCGGTTAATTCTATAATACCGCGTTTAATTCCTTGAAGTTCATCGCCTGCGCCGGCAATTAAAACAAGCAGAAAGAAATCTACCATAGAGCGTACAGTAACCTCACTTTGACCAACGCCAACAGTTTCAATAAGAATAATATTATATCCTGCGGCTTCGCAAGCAGTAATGGTTTCTCGGCTTTTACGAGTAACTCCACCAAGATTTCCTCCGGAGGGTGAAGGACGTATAAAACATTTTTTTTCCTTTGATAAATTTTCCATTCTTGTTTTATCACCAAGAATGCTGCCTTTAGTAACTGTGCTGCTGGGATCAACAGTTAGAACGGCAACTTTGTAATCTTGTTTAATTAAATACATTCCAAGAGCTTCAATCAATGTGCTTTTGCCGGCACCGGGAACGCCGGTAATTCCGATTCGTAAAGATTTTCCGGAGTGAGGTAATAACTTTGTTAAAACTTCTTGTGCAGTATCATGGTGAGCAGGGTTGTTGCTTTCAATTAATGTAATTGTACGCGCAAGAATATTTCTATCAAACGAAAGAACTCCATTTATATAATCTTCAACAGAAAGGTTTTTACGTTTCAAATCAATTGTTTTTTTATTTCCTGATCTTGCTTTCAAACTTGAACCTGAACTTGATCTTGAACTCTGTATTCCCTTAACCACGCGGACTGCAAATTCATCACCTGCATTTGCAGGAGTCCAATCCGGTTTGTAAGAATCATTCTGTTTGGGCAATTGTTTTTTCATAGCCCTAAAATAAACATTCATAAACTTAAAAAGTAAAATAGTGATTATTCAATTTTTGGGATTAAAATCAACCTGAACATAAAATTAAAACTCAAATTATTGTAAAAATTAATGAAATCGGTAAAACTATCCCATCAAATGAAATCCAAACTATATTAATGAATTGATTGAGCTTTAACAGCGAATACTTTATTTTTATGGAAACCATTCCCACAATTCTATTGTTGCTTACTTGTGAACTAAAATTTTTTAATACAGCCAAGGCTAAATGCATGCTTAAGTTATTATTCGTTTTTATTTGTTCAATTTTGATATTAAATGCCTGTAATCCGGCAAGCTTAAGTGAACAAATTATTGGAAAAGAATGGCAAGTAACATCACTAATTGGCAAAACATTAAATCCAAATGATATGAAGAATGGTTTACCGTTTTTAAATTTTAGCGAAAATGGAAAACTTTTTGGTTCAACAGGATGCAATAGTTTTACAGGCGTTTTTAAACTTGATGGAGCTAAACTTTCTTTAAATCCTGAGGGAATGACAAAAATGATGTGTCCCGGAAACACTGAACAAGATTTTCTAGATGCAATTAATCAAGTAACAAATGTTAAAATGGATGGAAATAAATTAAATCTATTAAATAGATCAAACACCGTGATGAGTTTGAAGCCTAAAACCAAGTGAATTATATAATGTGAATAAATACTTTAGTAATTAGTTTGTATCGTCAAAAAGTGAAACTATTTTTTAAGGTGTTATCTTAATACTTTAATCTATTTTAGGAGGGCTTATGGATTCTAAAAAATTAGCTGCTGAATTTATTGGTACATTCTGGCTAGTGTTAGCCGGATGCGGTAGCGCTGTAATTGAAGCAGCTTTCCCTGGGCTAGGTATTGGTTTTGTTGGGGTAGCACTTGCATTTGGTTTAACACTTCTTACAATGGGGTATGCAATCGGACATATTTCGGGGTGCCATATTAATCCCGCAGTAACAATAGGATTATGGGCAGGCGGCAGAATTAAAGGTTCAGAGGTTATACCTTATGTAATCTCACAAGTACTCGGCGGTATTGCTGGTGCAGCAGTTTTATATATAATTGCAAGCGGTAAGTTTGGTTTTGATGTAAGCGCAGGCTTCGCAGCTAATGGTTACAGCGATCATTCGCCGGGCGGTTATTCATTAACTTCAGCATTTGTTAGCGAAGTTGTAATGACATTTATGTTTCTAATGATAATCCTCGGTGCAACAGATGAAAGAGCGCCAAAAGGTTTTGTGCCAATTGCTATGGGATTAGGTTTAACATTAATTCATTTGATCAGCATTCCTATTACAAACACTTCTGTTAATCCTGCAAGAAGCACAGCACCAGCATTGTTTGTCGGCGGATGGGCAATATCTCAGTTGTGGCTCTTTTGGGTTGGTCCAATTATTGGCGCAGTGTTAGCCGGATTTGTTTATAATTTTATTGGCGGTAAATCAAAATAGTTTTTTTATTATTCGTATTTTTAAGCACAGACTAAATTTTATTCTGTGCTTTTTTTATATCAAAAATTTTGTATTCAACAATCGTTAATTAAATATGAATCAAAACGAATTAGAATTAGAAAAACTTAAAAAGTATTTAACTTCGGTTGATAACGAACATATATCTTTATCAGCATTAAAAGAGCAGTTAGATTTATTTGAAAATGGTGTTAAGATTCCGCAATTAGCAAAGCCCTGCACTGCTGATGATGGAATAGTTGTTTTGCACCATAGCGAATTTGATGATTTAATAAGTTTGTTTGATTCCGTTTCAGCCGCAGGCAGATTGATAAAATTTGTACCGGCTTCCGGTGCAGCATCGCGAATGTTTCACAAGCTGCAATCAGCCTTAAATAGATTTAAAGATTTTTCTTTAGAGGATATTAAAGAAAAAATTGATAGTGATAATGAATGTAAAGCTGTTTATGAGTTTTTAGTAAATCTTAAAAAATTTTCTTTTTATGATGATTTAAAAACTATTTTAAATACTGATGATAATAAAATAAAAACATTGATTAGTGAATCACCGGCAGAAATCTTAAAAGCAGTTTTATTTGAAAGCGGATTAAATTATTCATCAAAGCCAAAGGGCGCAATAAAGTTTCATCGTTGTAAAAATATTACACGCACAGCTTTTGAAGAACAGATTTATGAAGCCTTCCATTATATTTCTGATAAAGATGGAAATACTAAAATCCATTTTACAATCTCTGAAGCACATACAGAATTATTTAATAAGATTATAAATAATTTAAAATCCAATCTTAATAAACCGGATTCTAAAATTGATGTAACATATTCTTATCAAAAAAAATCTACAGACACAATTGCTGTTGATCATTACAATAAAATTTTGTTTGATAAATCCGGAACTCCGATTCACAGACCAGGCGGGCACGGTGCATTGCTCGAAAATCTAAATGATCTTAAGGCTGATATTGTAATCATAAAAAACATTGATAATCTCTCAACAGAAAATCTTGCTGCAGATACAATCCTATATAAAAAATTATTAGTTGGATACTTAGTAAAAATCCAAAACAAAGTTTTTGAATTATTGAACAACTTAGATAGAAAAGATTTTGCCAAAATCAGTTTTGATGAAACTATGAAATATGCAGAGGAGAAATTATTTATAATAGAACCTAAAGATTTTAGTAAATGGAATGATAATCAAAAGAACAAGTTTTTGTTTGATAAATTAAATCGCCCAATACGAGTTTGCGGAATGGTAAAAAATCAGGGTGAACCTGGCGGCGGTCCATTTTGGATAAAACACGATGATGGAAGTTTATCTTTGCAGATTATCGAACAAGCACAGATAAATATGAATGACGAAAATCAAAAAAATATATTTAAGCAATCAACTCATTTTAATCCTGTTGATCTAATCTGCGGTGTAAAAAATTATAAGGGTGAAAATTTTGATCTCCATAATTTTGTGGATCATCACAGCGGAATTATCACAAAAAAATCTAAAGACGGTGTTGAACTAAAAGCATTGGAATTACCAGGTTTGTGGAACGGCAGTATGGCAAATTGGATTACAATTTTTGTTGAAGTTCCAATCAGCACATTCAATCCTGTAAAAGAAGTAAATGACTTGTTGAGGAAAGCACATCAGAATTAAGATGTATATCTAAAAATTTAATAGATATACATTATGATTTTCTGCCACCAAAACAGTAGAACTCTAAATTGCACTAAAAGCAAAATCGTCTTTTAGATTGCAAAAAAAATGTTACACTTTCCTCATTATTCTTACATGTTGATA
>JBDTRQ010000513.1:0-5044 GCA_039931535.1 Ignavibacteriota bacterium | reverse complement strand
GCGCCGGGTGATTCGCGAAGAGGGGATCGATATTCTGATCGCGGTTATCTGTGTGTAAGCGGCGTTTACTATGCTTTGATCCAAATCGGGGATAAGCAATTTGGAAGAAAATTTATTTTACTGAAGTAATAAAAAGAACTTATTATTAACTAACACTAATTAGTATAATTAATAGGTTAATTTAGATCAATAAACTAGTAGAGCAAATCAATGAGCAAAATTTTATATCCAGCACAAAAAAAATATTTAGAATCACATCGAAAAAAAGATGATAAGCAGATCGTAGAAATGGAAGAATATGCCGTTGAGCATAATGTTCCGATTTTAGATTGGCACTCAATTGAGTTTATTGAAAAAATAATTTTAACAAATAAGCCCGATAGAGTTTTAGAAATTGGAACTGCGATCGCTTATTCCACAATAAGAATTGCAAGATGTTTAAGTAAAAATTCTGTTATTCATACAATTGAAAAAAGTACTGACAACATTAAAATTGCTTTAGAGAATATTGAAAAATCCGGCTTAAGTAAAAAAATAAAATTACTGCAAGGTGATGCGTTAAGCATTATGCCGCAGATGAAGAAAAAGTATGATTTTATCTTTCTTGATGCTGATAAAGAAGATTATAAAAAACTTTTTGATCTTTCGATGCTGCTCTTGCGTAAAGGTGGAGTGATTATTATTGATAATCTTTTATGGCACGGTTACACTGCATCTGCAAGCGTACCGCAGAAGTATAAAAATTCAACAAAACATATTCGTGATTTTAATAAGATATTTATCTTGCAAAAAAATCTTGATTCAATGATAATTCCTATTGGTGATGGATTAGGATTTGGAATTAAAAATTAGTTTTATGTTATGAATAATCTACCCGCAGAATTTCTTGATGATGTTGAAAAGTTTTCACAGCAATCATTAAAAAGAAAAAATGATATATCAATTTTAGTTAAAGCGTACGATGAAAATGGAAAGCTTGAAGATTTTGAAAATTTATCTTTTACTGGGAAATATGTAAATGGGCTTTTTACCGTTTTAAAGAATAGCGTAAACATTCCTGAAGTTGAAAATGTTGATCAAATAAAAAAAGATTTGTCTGAAAATATGGAGAAAGTAACTTCTGCATTAAAAGAAATTACTTTCAAAATGAGTGATGATGAAAAAAAAATAATCGAAGAAAATTATTTAGATTTAAATCAGAATTCCCTTCAAAACATTCAGCAGTTAGTTGAAGATCTTGATCATATAAAAAAATATTTAAACTATCTCAAAAGAAAATAGAGTGATTCCGTCCGAAAAACTCCTTCGGAGAAACAATCTGCCGCGGCTGACAGCATGACCTTCTGAAAATACTAAGTTTTTGCTATCCACTTTTCTAAAGCAGTTAACAAATGCGTCATCGCTATAATTAATGACTCATGTTGATCAACTTCTATATCTTCAAGAATTTCTTTGTGAATTTCTATATAAGCTTTATTCAATTGCTGAACGAGAAGCTGACCTTTACGAGATAAACAAACCTTCATATTTCTTCTATCGTTCGGGTCGATTTCTCTGATGATATATTCTTTTTGAACAAGCCCATCGATAATTCTTGTTAGTCTGCTTGGACTAAGATTCATTCTTTCAGCAATCGCTTTATTATTTATGCTCTCATCGGAGCCAAATAATCTTAAGCATCTAAATTCTGCCTGAGTTAGACTATGCACTTCTGCCAGACGAATTTCTTTTTCCTGACAGTTTGCCAGCAAACTAAATGTTAGGTTTGCCAACATTTCAGCATTGTGATTTAATTCCATAGTAGTTCCGATTTAGTTGTGGATGAATTATTGTCTATAACAAATATCGATAATAAAAATAATTAAATCAAGTACATGTTATAATATTCTACAAATATTTTAAAGCTGGAAGCAGCTTTATTAAGATTTGTCCATTGGTAAGATTTGTTAATTCGGTATTTATTTTTTCTTGATCTTGTGGTTTTATCCAACAAATAAATTTTGCATTGTTAGAATATTCGGAATCAGCAACGATTGCAAAATAATGATTAATAACACGATGCACGTGACTGATAAAATTAAAATCCACCTCAATCAACAACTTTTGATAGAGAGTTTGTAACACAATTTCAGAAACGTTCAAAACATCAATAGATACTTTGTAATAAGCTTTTCCGAGCGGTCCAACCCCAAGCTTGGTTCCGCCAAAATAACGCACTACAATCACTAAAACATCGGTCAAATCAAAATGCTCAATAGCGTTTAAGATTCTAATTCCAGCGGTTCCGTTTGGTTCGCCGTCATCAGAATATTTTACTTCTCCATTTCTTAATTTATAGGCGTAGCAATTATGAGTTGCATCATAATATTTTTTTTGATTTCATTTAAACGATCTAATGCAGATTCCTCATTATCAATAGGATAAACAATTGCCAAAAATTCTGAGCCTTTTTCTTTTAGAGATGAGGTCTGGAAATTTTTTATTGTTTTTATTTGTTCAGGTAACATAATTGTGCGATTGAATAATCCCTAGCGAAATTATTTGTTTATGAATATCACTATTCCTAAAATAAGAGTTTGAAAATTTATTTCTAATTTTTTATATGATAGAACTTTGGAACAAGAAACTATAATAGTTAAAGGTGCACGCGAGCACAATCTAAAAAATATTGATGTTGAAATTCCGCGTGACTCATTTACGGTAATTACAGGATTATCCGGTTCAGGAAAATCTTCTCTTGCGTTTGATACAATTTACGCAGAAGGACAGAGAAGATATATTGAATCGCTTTCCGCTTATGCACGCCAGTTTTTGGATATGCTTGAAAAACCAGAAGTTGATTTAATTGAAGGATTAAGTCCAGCAATTTCAATCGAACAAAAATCAACATCGGGCAATCCGCGTTCTACAGTTGGAACTGTAACAGAAATTTATGATTACTTAAGATTGTTGTACGCTCGAATCGGAGTTCCGCATTGTTATAACTGCGGTAAACCAGTAACGAAACAAACCTCAGCACAAATAATTGATACGATAATTCAGAATCAATCCGGCAAAAAAGTAAACGTACTTGCACCAATGATCCGCGGCAGAAAAGGACATTACCGCGAACTTTTTGAAGAAATTATTTCAGATGGGTTTTTAAAAGTTCGTGTCGATGGTGAATATCACGAAATTGAAAAAGGATTTCATGTTGATCGTTATAAAATCCACAACATAGAAATTGCTGTTGATAAAGTTAATGCAAGCGAAAGATCGCGCGGAAGATTAACTGAATCCGTTGATGTTGCACTTAATTATGGAAACGGAATTGTAATTATTGATGAAGATGGGAATGATAAAATTTACAGCAGGCATCTTGCTTGTTTAGATTGCGGAATTTCTTACCGCGAGCTTGCACCAAATTCTTTTTCATTCAACTCACCTTACGGCTCTTGCAGTGATTGTGAAGGACTTGGAGAAATAAAACAACTTGATTTAAATTTAATTATTCCAGATTGGAATAAATCAATTAAAGAAGAGGGAATAGCAGCACTTGGCAAACCAAGATCAATTTGGTTTTTTAATCAGCTTGAAGCTGTTGGGCAAAAGTTTGGTTTTAATTTTGACACTCCGCTTAAAGATTTAACCGAAGAACAAAAAGATTTAATGCTTAACGGAAGTCCTGAAAAAATATCTTTTTCTTACAATTATGGAAAAGGAAAACCTGTTACATATTTGCATCGCTTTTCTGGTGTTATGAGTTATCTTAAAAATTATTACTCAACAACAACTTCAAATCAGATACGTGAATGGGTTGAAGCTTATATGACTACTGCAACTTGCCAAACATGTAATGGCGGCAGATTAAAAAAAGAATCGTTATCGGTTAAGTTTGCGGGAAAAAATATTAGTGAAGTAACTAAACTTTCAATCTTTCGTTCTGCTGAGTTTTTTTCAAATCTAAAATTAACAGGTAAAGACGCAATAATTGCAAAACCGATTTTAAAAGAAATTAATGAACGTTTAAGTTTTCTTTTAAATGTTGGATTAGATTATTTAACCCTCGATAGATCGGCAAGAACATTATCAGGCGGAGAAACTCAGCGCATTAGACTTGCTACACAAATTGGTTCTCAGCTTGCAGGAGTACTTTACGTTTTAGATGAGCCTTCAATCGGTTTGCATCAAAGCGATAATATTAAGCTGATTAACTCTCTAAAAAATTTACGCGATTTGGGTAACACTGTTATAGTTGTTGAACACGACCGAGAAACAATTGAAAGTTCAGATTACATAATTGATTTAGGTCCTGCTGCAGGTGTACACGGCGGCGAAGTGTGTGTTGCCGGGGATACTTCTGAATTACTTAATTCTAAAAATGGATTTAACTCATTAACACTTTCATATCTAAATGATAAAAAACAGATTGAGATTCCTGAAAAGCGAAGAGAGGGAATTGGCAAATCTTTAATCTTAAAAGGTGCAAGTGGTAATAATCTTAAAAATGTTGATTTAAAAATTCCGCTTGGAACATTTACTTTAATAACAGGAGTCAGCGGTTCAGGTAAATCTACACTTGTGAATGAAACTCTTGTTAAAATTTTAATGAAGGAAATTTATAAATCAAAAGTAGTTCCGCTTCCGTTCAAATCTGTTGAAGGGCTGGAACACATTGATAAGATAATAGAAATAGATCAATCACCAATCGGAAGAACACCACGCTCAAATCCTGCAACTTACACAGGATTATTTACTCACATGCGTGATTTATTTGCACAGCTTCCGGAATCCAAAATGCGCGGCTACGCAACAGGCAGATTTAGTTTTAATGTTGAAGGCGGCAGATGCGAGGAATGCGGCGGTGATGGATTAAAGAAAATTGAAATGAATTTTCTGCCTGATGTTTATGTGCTTTGCGATGTCTGTCAAGGTAAAAGATATAATCGCGAAACACTACAAGTACTTTACAAAACAAAATCAATTTCTGACGTGCTTGAAATGCGGATTGATGATGCCTTAGAGTTTTTTCAAGACTTGCCAAGAATAAACAGAAAAATAAAAG
>JBDTRQ010000512.1:0-11478 GCA_039931535.1 Ignavibacteriota bacterium | reverse complement strand
CCGCTTGGGATGAGCCGCTCGGGATTTTTTTATAAAGGTACAAAGAACGAAAAGATGGCAAGGGGATTTAGGGTAAATGTTAAAGGTCAGAAAATTTTAACTCACGAAGGAATCCCAGGTGTTCCAACACCGGCAGGCGGAATGTACTCAACCGCAGAAGACTTGCTGAAGCTGGACAGGTCGCTTATGAATGATAACGTTTTACTGAATGATGAAAACAAAGTATTACTGTTAAACAGATTTAATACCGATGTAAAAACAACCTTTAATGATTTAATGGCTAAGCCTGATTTTGGTCTTGGTGTTGCCGGAGGTTCGCCCGGATGGAATGCCGTCTATGATCAGAATGTCGGCGGAAAATATACAGTAATAGTTTTATCTAATTTTGATCAGGGTGCTGAGAGAATAATTGATAAAGTAAATGATATTATTCAGGGAAAAGAAATTATGCCGCTTACTCCTCTCCCTAATAAACTTATTTACAGCATAATTAAAGAAAAAGGACCATCCTATTTTGTCGATAATTATAAAGAGGTTCTTAATGGGCTTCGGTTTGAAGATGATGGTATGCTTAATATGCTGGGATATGAATTTCTGAGTGATAGGAATACTGAGGCTGCAATATCTGTTTTTATAGTTAACACAAAACTCTATCCTGATATTGCAAACACGTATGATAGTCTTGGTGAAGCATATTTAATGAGTGGAAATAAAGAGCTTGCATTAGAGAACTACAAAAAAGCTTTTGAAATGGATTCTGAGAATAAAAACGCAGAAAAAATTATAAAGGAGTTATCGAGTAAATAAAATTTTAACCTAACCACCAATCTTTCTATCTTAAGCGGCAACAAAAAAGTTAAAAAAGGAGCGCTATGAAAAAACGGACATTCATTCAGCCGCTGGTTTCAGTCTTTACCATAATTTTATTTTTATCGTTATTCATTTCCTGCACTAAAACCGAAACTCACCATAATAATATTGTTGGCGCGTGGAAAGGTAAAGTTCAGTTTAAAACAGGCGCACTTTCTGAAATAAAGAATTGGGAATTTATGTGGGTGTTTAATGTTGGCGGCACTATGACAGAATCATCCAATTATGATGGTGTTCCCCCAACTCCACCCGCTTACGGCATTTGGAAGAAGACAGGAGAAAAACAATATGAAGCAAGGTATGAGTTTTACTTAACCCACATACCCGCCGTATTTGAAGATCTTGTAAAAGACGGTGGATTTTCTCCCGTTGGCTACGGCGTTCTTTATGAAAAAATAATTCTTTCAGACGATGGCAAGTCATACAGCTCATCAATTAAACTTGATTTATTTGATCAAACAGGAAAACAAACCGCATTTAAAGATGAAGCAACGGCTGAAGCAAAACGTATGGAATTTGACAGTAACTAAGTATAGATAAATATTTTTTATGTTAACTCTGCGAAAACCCTTTGTGCTTTCTGTGGTAAAAAACCTAAACCACAAAGCACGCAAAGAAAAACAATCACAAAGTTTACGAAGCAAAATCAAATAATAGTTTTTCGTTTTTATTGCACAAACAGAATTTAATCTTTACAGAAACTTTATTATTCTTCTTGATCTTTGAGTGCTTTGAGTAAAAGCCTTTGCGCCCATAGTGGTAAAAAATAAAAACAGAATTACCTTGCCGGCTACAACCAGCCAAACACTCCGCCGCGAAGAGCGAGCTTTAAAAAGTCAAACAAAATAATAGCAATCCCACCAATTTTCTTTTCATAGATTATAGATTCCCGCTGGAGTTTATCCCGATGCAGATCGGGACGGGAATGACAGGAAGAGAATTTTTTAGCTGACCTTCAAACCCCCAAGTTTAGCTTTTTCTCCCGATAGATTAGGAGGAATGTAATTAGCGTGCGGATTTATTGTTGTGAGAACAACATAATGCGAAAAGAGCCAATAATGGGATTGTATCACCTACCATTTATCACAGATGCATTGTTAATAGCGCATAACCTGCCTAAATTAAAACCTAACGTAGGGTGGATAAATCAATAATTATTTTTTAATTTTTTAGGAGGCGCAGATGCAAAAAACTTTTTTAAAAACAGGATTAGCAATAACTGCAATCTTGTTTGCTTTTATAATTCTTTCGGGGTGTGCAAAAAAAGAGGATGACGGTAAGCTTGCCGTAACAACAACCTCTACCGAAGCACAAAATGATTTTCTTAAAGGTCGTGATCTTTTTGAAAAACTTCGTCAGCGTGAATCACTTCAATATTTTGAAAGCGCAATTGCAAAAGATAACAAGTTTGCAATGGCATATTATTATCACTCTCTTGCCAATCCAACCAACAAGGGATTTTTTGAAGATTTTAGTAATGCAGTTGCAAATGCAGAGAAAAGCTCTGAGGGAGAAAAATTAATTATTATGGCTTTAAAAGCCAATGTGGATGGGAATCAGAAGCTACAGGAAGAACAACTAAATAAATTAGTTAGTCTTTATCCAAATGACGAAAGAGTACAAGGACAATTGGGGCAGTTCTATTTTGGTCAGCAGGATTATGAAAAAGCGGTTGAGCATCTTAAAAAATCCACAGTGATAAATCCCAACTTCTCATCTTCTTATAATATGCTTGGTTACTCTTACAGAAATCTTGGTAATTATGATGAAGCAGAAAAAGCATTTAAGAAATACATCGAGTTAATTCCAAAGGATCCAAACCCCTATGATTCCTATGCTGAATTGCTTTCGAAAGAAGGAAAATATGAGGAGTCGATCGCTCAATACAAAAAAGCTTTAGAAATTGATCCGGATTTTTTTGCATCGCGTATGGGTATATCAAACAATCTTATCTACTTGGGCAGGTATGATGAAGCAATTAAAAATTGTAACGACAGTTACGAAATGGCAAAAAATGACGGCGAAAGAAGATTTGCTCTTTTTACAAACACAGTTGCTTATGTTGATGCTGGCAAAACCGAAGAAGCGCTTAAAGAAATGCAGAAGCAATACGATCTTGCAAAAAACATTAACGATGTTGGCGCAATGAGTGGTGATATAAACACTATGGCGAACATTCTTTTTGAAGCCGGAAAATATGATGAGGCAAAAGCTAAGTTTATGGAATCATCTTCTATTCTTGAGAAATCAGATATATCGGAAGAGATAAAACAAAATAATAGAGGATTGGATGATTTTGATATGGGAAGAATTGCCTTGATGACCGGCAAAATTGATGAAGCAAAAAAACATGCACAGGATTTTAGCATGAGCACTGAAAAAACTAATAACAAATTTCAGGTTTGGCTATCTCATTATCTTAACGGTTTGATTGCGTTAAATGAGAAAGACTATAAGAAAGCAATAAGCGAATTTGAAAAATCTAATCTTCAAAATCCACAAGTGTTTTACTATATGGCTAAAGCATATTCAATGGATGGGAACACATCAGAGGCAAAAAAGTTTGCAGAGAAGTGTGTTAACTTTAATCCGTTGATTAGTCTGAACGAGGCTTTTGTTAGAAACAACGCAAAGGAAATGTTAAAGAGTCTTTAGCGTTTAGGATTTAATAAAGAAGAGGCTGTCTTAAAAGCTTAATTTTGTCAACCCGCCCACCTACAGGCGGGTTTGGCTTAACAGTTTTTAGACAGCCGCTTTGTAATGTATTATAAGAAGACTATATACTTGCAATAACCTTCTTATCTGCTTTTTTGTTCATTTCAGTTTGAACAATAAACCATACTGCCGGCGAAAAGACTAACCATAAAACAAACAGGAGCCACTTGTTAAAATTATCGGATGAAATCTTTTCATAAAGCTCACAGAATTTATAATACGACCAGAAATTGGCGATAGGGATAAAAAGAAAAATCGTCCAGAGTCCCGGCGATGCTTCAGAATCTTTTCCAACAAATTTCATTTCCTCAGAAATTTTATAAAACCAATAAATTGCATAAATACAAAAAGTTATAATCATTAACCCCACCTGAGCAAGCATATTTCTTTTTTTGATCATTCTAATTCCTTTCTGATATAAAAATAAAATATTTGGACTCTAACTATTTAAAGCAAACTATCATTACAATAAAAATAATGAAGGCGCAGTGCTTATCAAAGATTGAACAAAATACAAATAAGGATATTGCATCTATAGGTTTTAATTAAACAAGAACAAAAAAAAGAATAGACTGGCGATTAAACCTTACATTAGATTTTATCAAAGAGAAAAAACAAAATTAGTAATGAGTTTCTATTCTAATTGTTTTTTAAGCCACCGTTGATCGATAAAAAAAACAAGACTGATTAAGCTATACATCATTCCGGAAAATATACTTACAATAGTAATATCAACATTCATAAATACAAGAACAAAAACGATTGATGTTAATGGCACCAAGCATAAATGAGTAGATAATCTTTTATAGTATAGTGTAAGACTTGACTCATAATTATTTAATCCCAGCTCTTCTTTCATATTAATCGCGTGTTTATAGAAGCGTGAAAACACAAAGAATATTCCTAAAGCCGCTATTCCGTAATAAACCATTAACCAGGGGACCTGTTCGCCCTCAATCATTGTTTTAAAAACATCTTCTCCGCCCCAGATAATAGACACTGTAAATTTTATAAGAAAAAGAGAGAGGAATTTTAAAGGAAAAATAAAAATTAATACAATAAATAATAATGCAGTGTTCCATTTAAGAATAGTGCTATCATCAATTCCATAGCGCCTAAAAAAAGTTCTATGCTGATTCCAGATAATAAAAAGCGGAATAATGGTAATGGCAAACGCAATCAGCTCATCTGTTAAACCAAGTATTTGCGAAAAGGTTCTTGGCACTTCAAGCGAGACCATTAGCAAAGTGATTGAAAAAGCAAAAACAGCATCGCTAAAATTTTCCAGCCGCGTAGGGTTTGTACAACGGATAGTAAATTGATTATTCATATTTGTTGTTCTTTTGTGAATGTTAAAAAACTTGGTCAACCTGCGCTTATCAAAAAGAAAGTACTAACCACAAAGAGCGCAAAGAAGAACAATCACAAAGTCCACAAAGAAGGATCGAACATCCGTTAAAATACTTTATTCTAAATCTTAGTGTGCTTTGAGTAAAATCCTTTGTGCCCTTAGTGGTAAAAAATATAAAATTACATTACCGGCCACAACCAGCCAAACATTCCACCGGTAAACAGCGCATAAATCAGTCCATCAAACATATACTTAAAAGTTGTAGCCCAATTTCTTTTATACCAGATGCTATCGTGAAGCAGTGCGAGTGAATACCCAACAAATGCAGTGCATCCTGCAAATCGAAATACAGCAAGATAATGCGCTCCAGGAGGCAGTGCGTGTCCAGCAATATAAGCCGCAAAAACACCAACCAATAAAGAAAAAACAAACCACAAAACTAAGCTTGAACCCATACTCATTGGTCCCGATGGATAAACAGTAATTAGAGCAACCGGACCTTTTGCATATTTATCTTTGTACTCTTTAGAGTTTCTTTCCTTATCATCCTTTGCATAAGGGAACACGTAATCCCCAGCAGGTATGTTGGCTTTTCCAAGTTCGTCCATTATCCGATCTTCATCGGGCAATTTTTTAAAATCACTGTTGTGATGCTTAATTACCATGTGCATTAGAAAACTTACAAAGAATACCGCCACGGAAGAAAGAAGAATAGGTAACCATAGAGAAAATATTGAAACCATAAAAACTCCTTTGGATAGTTAATAATTATTTTGGATTAGGGTCTGGAATAAAATACTGAAATAAAATTGTGAGTTGCAAATACTAAATGTTGTTTTGGCTGTCTGGATTATCAGATAAAAAAAAGAGCCCCGAAGAGCTCTTTGTAACTTAAGAGGGATACGCCCAGTTAAAAAATTTTAATTTTTTATTCCCGCAGCTTCTTCAAGCATTGCAGTTGTAACAGATTTCGGTCTTTCAAGCGGATAGCCGAGACCGCGATCCCAAATAATATTTGCAACAACACCAAGCGCTCTGCCAACAGAAAACAGAACTGTGTAAAAATCATATTCCTTTAATCCGTAATACCATTGTATAACACCTGATTGTGCATCAACATTTGGCCAGGGATTTTTTGCTTTGCCCTGTTCAACTAAAATTGGCGGAACAACTTTAAAGAGAAGGTCAACATATTTAAACAGTGGATCGTTCGGTAAATGCTTTAAGCAAAATTCTCTTTGTGCCTGGTAGCGTGGATCTGTTTTTCTTAAAACTGCATGTCCAAATCCCGGAATTACCTGTCCGCCCTTTAATGTATCCCAAACAAATTTTTTCATTTCTTCTTCTGTCGGAATTTTTCCGCCCATACTATCATAAACACCCTGCAGCCAGCCAAGCACTTCTTGATTTGCAAGTCCGTGTAACGGTCCTGCAAGTCCGTTTGTCATTGCAGAAATAGAATAGTAAAGATCGGAAAGAGCGCTTGCAATTAAGTGTCCGGCGTGTGCGCTAACATTTCCGCTTTCGTGATCGCTGTGGAGAATAAAATACATTCTTGCAACATCATCATAAGGTTTTGCAATGCCCATCATGTGTGCAAAGTTTCCACCAAGATCAAGCTTAGGATCTGATTCGATTATATCACCGTTTTTGTATTTCCATCTATAAATAAATGCAGCTATACCCGGTAGTTTTGCAAGCAGATTTAAACCGTCTTCATACGTTGGCGACCAATAATCATTTTTCTTTAAATGACCCGTGTTATATTCTTTTACAAATTCTGATTCGCGCTGCATAGTAAGTATTGCCGTTGAGAACATAACCATAGGATGAGAATCTTTAGGCATCGCTTTTAGAACATCAAAAACATATTTGGGAACATCGTGTCTTTTTCTAAATTCTTCAGCTACTTCCTGCACATCCTCCATTGAAGGAATATCGCCGGTAAGTAAAAAGAAAAAGAATCCTTCTACATAAGGCATTTCACCGCCGGGTACTTTTGGAAGTTTTTCCATCACTTCGGGAATTGTAAATCCGCGGAAACGAATTCCTTCCATCGGATCGAGATAAGAAATATCCGTAACAAGACTTTTAATATCTCTGGCACCGCCAATAACCTGGCTGATATCAACTTCATCAACCTTTACGTTGCCAAATTCTTTAAGAAGACGTGTTGTGCGTGGTCGCCAGGCTTCAATTTTATCCTGGACTTGTTTTCTCAAGCGAGACATTTTCTCCTCCTGAGATAATTTTTATTAATGTAATTTCAAATTTTTTCTTTACACAAAAAGAAAAAGATTTTTATTTAACATCAATATACAAAGAAATATTAATTGTTTGCGTTTGGCAACTAAAATAAAAATTAGCCATAGAACTCTTATTAAAATGTAATTTGTTATTTTGATATGTTATTATTATTAAAATAGGAGAGAGTAATGAGATTACATAACCATTCAAAAGCACAAAACAATAAATTTAGATTTTCAGTTTTTACTTTCCTTTTCACGCTTTTATTTGTATCAAATATCACAGCGCATCAACAAGAATGGTTGATGCAGATTATTTATGCGGGTGCCGGGCCTACCAGCGCACATATTATTTTATATCAAGGAGGTGTTCAAATTGATGATGGATATTCAACATCAACTTGGACTTTTAATCCTAGCGAACCAACATGGAAAGGGAATGTTGGCTCAGATGTTAATAAATGGTTTAATTCGGGCGATAGCGAATTTGATGATCCACCACCCACATGGAGCATTAAAAATCCTGGCAATTATATTGTGAGAATAATTTATGCTAATGTTAGTGATCGTTATTTTGCTATTAGTATTCCCTCGGTAGTCAACCAACAGCCTGATTTCAACATTAAATATAACATTTATGATGGGAGTGTGACATATATAAATAATAATAGAGGAGTTACACCTGCAACAATTGTTTCATATCCTTGGACAGACTACAGTGTAACATTGAAAAACAGTTTCAATGCAGATGGTATAATGTCAGTTGACTATTCTAATGTTTCAATACCTGTTGGCGGAAAGACGGAAACTTGGAGTAGTCCACTATTTCCTCGCCGACTTGCTGCAATTGATCAGCAACCAACAGGTATCAATTATGTCCAAAGGTTTTTTGAGTGGACAAGTAATTTAATAGCAACAAATACTAATAGAAGTATAAATGTAAATGGTGGCACAGGCTTTTATCAAGCAAACTTTAAAAATGAATATAATATTATATTCCAAAACAGCTTTTCGGGTGCATCAGGTGGTGTAATTACTGTAAACAACATACAACATAGTGCGCCATATCAAACTACTTTATTACAGTATGATAGCATCCCCGCAACAGCAGCTACAAATCCAATTAATGGCATAAGTTATTCTTTTAGCCACTGGAGTAATGGAAGCACTCAGGGTTATAATTATTATTTTAAACCGAATGACCATAGTACTTACACGGCTTATTATATTGGTAAAGCAAATAATACAAACAGAAATCTGCACTATAATTCATCGGACCCAAATCAACCTATCACAGTAATATGGAATGAGCATCCAAACACTTATGTAACAAAATACCAAATTTGGAGAAGGTCTAAATATAAAAAACAAGCTACCAGCGAACCGGTACTAATAGGCACTGTAAATCGGGGTACAACCACGTTTGTGGACTTCGATTATGCGGGCACTAATTCAGGATTTACAGATTGGATATTATGGTATGATGTAAAATCATATTTTTCTTTAGATGCAACTTATTCTGATGATGACTTTGTTCTTGTTTTCTCTGATGGCTTACTTCAAAAAAATAAAGCCCAGAATAGTGCAAATATTGTTGAGAATAAAATTGAGAATTATCCAAATCCATTTAATCCTTCAACAGTAATAACTTTTCAAATAATAAATGCAGGATATGTAACTTTAAAGGTTTATGATAACCTTGGAAGAGAAATCGAGACGTTGGTAAATGAAGAAAAAAATTCGGGAAAATATAATGTAGTTTTTGATGGTGCTAATTTATCCAGCGGTATATACTTTTATAGAATAATCTCAAATGGATTTGTTGAAACAAAAAAGATGATATTAACCAAGTAAGCAGGCGATTTTATGTTAAGAAGTAAAATATTTTGCCTTTTATTGTTAGTTAACCTTTTAGTTTTAGGTTGTAAAGAAAAAGGTGTTGAAGTAAAACCGCCAAAAGACCCCCGTACATATATCTGGACTGCCGACACACTTGGTTACCCTGGCAGTTTTCAAACACTAATGTATGATATGTGGGGTAGTTCGCCTACTGATGTTTATACCGTTGGACATGCTAGTGCAAATGATGGAGTGATGTGGCATTATGATGGGAATAATTGGCATGATGTTGTACTCAGTGAATCGAAAGGTGGCCAAATTCCCGGCGCATTTGAATTAACTTCTGTATTTGGCTTTAATAGTTCAGATATTTATGCAGCGGGCGAAAGACTTAGGACAAACCCAAATCCGCCACCAAATTTTATAGATTCAAGCTTAATTATTCATTTTGATGGTAGTACTGCCTGGAGAAAAGTTAATGTGTACAATGGAAGGCTGATTGGCGATATTTATGGGAGTTCTCAATCAGATATTTGGGCTGCCGGAAGAGGAAATTTGTTAAATCACTTTAATGGTAATTATTGGAAAAAGGATACTTTGATACTTTTTGTTCCGAATGGTTACGATTTTTCAATAAATTCAATAAGTTCATATAATTCAAACAATTTCTTAACTGCATCGGCATATAATTCTAATAATGGAGACCAAAATTATTACTTCATAGGGCATGTCAATAATACTTGGATAGTCATAGACTCATTTAATGTAGATGGGCTTAATTTTAAGTTTGGTTTTAAACTTAATCAGAGCGATAACTTGGATTTGTATTCTTATGGCGGCGGCGGAATCTTTAAATATAATGGTGCCGCCTGGATTAACGTTTTTCAATTGGCTGCACCAATAAGTGGTATGTGGGCTCAAAGTGCAAACAATATTTTTGCCGTTGGAAATGGGGGAAGAGCATACCACTATAATGGAACTGACTGGAAGCAAATAGTTGCATTAAACAATTCACAAACAGATTATTGGGCAGTATGGACAGATGGAACAGAGGCATTTGTAGCAGGCAGCATTTTTGCAGATGGTGTTCAGAAAACTATTGTCTGGCATGGTAGATAAAAAGTTATTTGTTATTAAAATTTTTGGTTTGGCAACTAAAAAAGTTCTAACGCTTTCCCTACCGTAGCAATAATAACCTTTACATTTTTATGCTTTTTTAAGATTGCACTGCCCATCCAATCCAAAGCTTCTTCATCTCCATGAGTTAGAATTACATTATCGGGTTTTAACTTATCAACAATTTTTAGTAAGTCTTCTCTTCTTGAGAGTGCAGAAAATTTGAAGTTTTTTATTGTGCAGTTTATTTCGGTGAGTTCATCAAAAGGAGTAAGTTGGATTTTATCACCTTGTTCAGAATTTGCAATTATATAACCCGGTGTTCGTGGATCCATATATCCAACAGTAAAAATTGCACAATATTTTTGTTTGATCCAGCGTTTTGCAAATGTAAAAGATGAAGTTCCGGGAATCATCATTCCGCTTGATGCAAGCACAATACACGGATGCTTAAAAAATTCTTCGGGATTAGAAATTTCAAAATAATCTTTTTGCGGAATTGCACTCAGCTCGAATTCATTGTCAACTCTGTTTGTTACAAAACGGTTGTAATCGTAAGCTCGATTTATTTTTGTTCCAAGTCCGCCTGTGTAAATATCAACCGTTGTAAGTTTTTGTTTTTGCATTAACAGCCAAATTGTCGCAAGTATTTCCTGCGTTTTGCCAAGAGAGAAAACAGGGACTAAAATTGAACCGCCATTATTTAAAATTTTATTTGCTTCTTTTGCAAATCGAAATGATTCTGCGTTCCAATCTAAAAGCAAATCGGAATCTGTTGCGCCGTAAGTTGTTTCAAGCATTAATGTATCAACTTTTTCTTCCGGCAGATTTGCACCGGAAAGAATTGTTTGTGAGGCAAGATTAATATCACCCGTATAAAATATTTTGTATCCATTATTTTCAAGAAGCATTCCTGCTGAACCAAGAATATGCCCTGCATCGTAAAAAGTACAATTAACTTTTGATTCTTTTAGTTGATGATATGAGTTGAGTTCAAATTGATTTTTACATTCTTTGTAATCGATCATCTGAATTAATAAATCAACTTCATCATGAGTGTAAAACTCAAAATCATCATCTTCAATTTCCTTTTTTAAAATTGAAACCGAATTGTGAAGCGTAAGTTCCGCAAGCGCACGTGTCTGGGGTGTTGTGATGATTTTTACATAAGGAAATCTCTTAACAAGAAAGGGAAGTGAGCCGATATGGTCTTGATGTGAATGAGAAATTAAACAATAATCAATTGGCTTGTCTTTTAATAAATCAAAGTTTGGAAGTGATTCAAGCCCTTGTTTTTGCGGATGAATACCGCAATCTAAAATAATTCCGTTGCCATTAAAA
>JBDTRQ010000511.1:0-24281 GCA_039931535.1 Ignavibacteriota bacterium | reverse complement strand
AAGTGTTCCATCCTGAATTGTAAACTCAATATCAAGCATATCATGATAATGTTTTTCCAACATTCTCTGGATCTTATGAAGTTCTACATAAGTTTTTGGCATTGCTGTTTCAAGTGATTCAAGATGTTCTGTGTGTTCACTCTTGCCAACTTCGTTAATTGGATTTGGAGTTCTGATTCCGGCAACAACATCTTCACCCTGTGCGTTTGTTAGCCACTCACCATAAAAATAATTTTCACCGGTTGCAGGATTACGAGTAAAGGCAACACCTGTTGCAGAAGTATCGCCCATATTTCCAAACACCATTGATTGAACGTTTACTGCCGTTCCCCAATCATCTGGAATTCCTTCTATCTTTCTGTAAGAGATAGCACGTTTTCCCATCCAGCTTTGGAACACTGCAGAAACGGCTCCCCATAACTGTTCCATAGGATCTTCAGGAAATGGTTTTCCCAAAACTTCCTGAACTTTTGCTTTATAGATTTCAATTAATTCTTTCAAGTCTTCAGCAGTTAAATCAGTATCAGCTTTAGCGCCGCGAGCTTCCTTCATGTTGTGAAGTTCTTTTTCCAACTGCTGTCTAACGCCTTTGCCTTCTTCCGGTTCGATGCCTGCAGCTTTTTCCATAACAACATCGCTGTACATTTGGATTAAGCGGCGATGCGAATCATAAACAAATCTTGGATTACCGGTTTTTTTAATTAGTGCTTCACGTGTTTGATTATTCAAACCAGCATTAAGAATTGTTTCCATCATACCAGGCATAGAAGCACGTGCACCGGAGCGAATTGAAAGAAGCAATGGATTTTCCAGATCACCAAACTTAGCTCCCATTTGTTTTTCAACTTTTGCAAGAGCGTCCTTAACTTGTTTTTCAAGTTCTTTGGGATATTTTTTCTTGTTCTTGTAGTATGCAGTGCATACTTCTGTGGTTATTGTAAATCCTGCTGGTACAGGCAGACCAATGTTAACCATCTCTGCTAGGTTAGCACCTTTGCCGCCGAGCAGCGCTTTCATTTCTGATTTACCTTCGGCTTTTTTTCCGCCAAAGTAGTAAACATATTTTGTTTGAGCCATAGTGTCCTTTCCTCCGTTATAAGATTATCTTTTTGTTCATCTCTTTATTACGAAGCGTTATTTAGTTTATTAATTAAATACTGTTTGAATGATTCTTCATCATCCATACATAAATTTATTTTAAGATAAAATATTTCAATGTCATCAAGTTCTCTTTTAAATCTTGAAAATTTTACAGCGTCCTTTTCTGTCGTTACAACTGAATGTGAATTAGTTGTATAAAATTGTTTTCTTATTTGCTGTACTTCTTTTAATGTATAATTTTTGTGATCTCTAAATATTAATTTATTCTGCGTATCAACATGAGCCTGATTTAACACACTTAGAAAAGATGCTGGATTTGCAATACCCGAAACAACTAAACTTTCCTGTCCTTTAAAATCCTCAATGTTGTATTCAATTTTTCTAATTACATCAACAAAGTTTATTGCTTTATAGTATGATGTAAAAATCTTTTTTCCTGCAAAATAATTTTTCAATTCAGATTTTATTTCTTCTTTCTCAAGAAATTTTCTGTTAATAATTATTGCATCAGCTCTTTTTAAAGAATCAAACCTTTCCCGCAAATCACCTAACGGTAAAAGATTATTTGTAAAAATACTTTTATTGTTTACAAAACCTTGGTCAATGACAACGAGATCAACATCGCGTGCAATCCATCTGTGTTGAAAAGCATCATCAAGTACTATTGTATCGATTCCCGTTTCATCAATCAATCTCTTTGCGCCTTTTACACGATTTTCAGAAACCGCTGCTGCAACTTTACACTCTAAAGCTGTGTGATAAATTTCATCACCGCACTCTTCAACCGAAGTTAAAATCTCATTTCCTTTTGAAACTAATTTGTAACCTGTTGATTTTCTTCCATAACCTCTGCTTAAAACTCCAACTTTGTAACCGGAACTTTTAAGCATATTTGTAACATAAATTACAAGAGGAGTTTTACCGGAACCTCCAACATTTATGTTACCAATAGAAATTACTTTTGCATTAACTTTTTTAGATTTAAAAACAGACTTATCAAAGAACAAATTTCTGATAGAAATTATAAATCCATAAATAAGCACAAACGGTGCTAATAAAATTTTTAAGAATTTCATCAAAACAATACCTAAAATTTTTCAGCTTCCTCTTGAAGCTCAATTAATTTACGTTCACACTCATCAATAATTTTTGAAGTATCCTCATAACTTAATTTGTTATCAACATAAATAGGATCAGAATAAATAACTTTAACATTTGTAAACGGATTTGGGATCTGAAAACTATCCCAGCTTTTTAATTTCTTTTTAGATTTTATTCCAATTCCAATTAACACAACGGGTACACCGCTTTTTTTAGCTGTGATAACCGCACCGGCTTTAAACTTATGTTCTGGTCCGCGCGGTCCATCAGGAGTAATTGCAATTGAGTAACCATTTTTTGCATGATCAACCATAATACCAAGTGCAACATCGCCGCCTTTACTACTCGAGCCGCGAACGACTTTATACTTCCAATGCTTCAATTGTTTTGCAAGCAAATCGCCGTCTTTGCTTTTACTTGTAAGCGCCGCAAACCCGTCATTTCTGTGTAAGAACCATGGCAGAAGCATTGTGCCGTGCCAAAAAGCTAAAACGTAATTTTGTTTTTGCTTTCTTAAATCATCAACAACTTTTTTGTTCTTGTATGATACACGCAATGTTTTACACAACGCATCAAGGCTGTGCTTTAAAAGATAACTGCCTAAAAATCTTAATGTATCCTGTTTAACTTGCTTTGTGTTCATTCAGTATTGAATAAATAATTCTTGCTGCATTCTGCGGAGCATTTTTATCTCCAAGAACATTTTTTATTCTGCTCAGCTTTCTTTTTATATTATAATACAAATCATCATCAGATAAAATATTTTTTGCAGCATCATAAATATTATTTGCACTTGCATCATTCTGGATTAATTCAGGTACAACCTGTTCATCCAAAACAATGTTTGCCATTCCAATGTTTTTAATCTTTACAAGTGATTTTCCGATTACATAACTCATCAAACTTGTTTTATAAACGATAACCATCGGTAGTTCCATCAATCCGGCTTCAAGTGTTGATGTGCCTGATTTTACAATTCCAAACTTTGCGTGTTTTAATAAATCATAAGTATGATCTTTTATTACTTTAAAATTTTTCACATCTGTTAGCAGATAAAATATTTTTTCATCAAGATTACTTGAACATGCAACAACTATTTGCATATCAAGTTCATCAGCAAGTTTTACGGTGGCTTTTATCGCTTCAGGAAAAATACTTTTTACTTCCTGTTTACGGCTTCCGGGTAATATCAATAAAATTTCTTTTGCTGGATCAAGATTGAATTTATTATCTAAAAGATTCCTGGAAATAAAATCATATCCATTTATTTCCTGAATCAAAGGGTGACCAACAAATTCTGCATTAACATCTTTTTCACTAAAGAATTTTTCCTCAAATGGAAAAACAACTAAAACTTTTTTGAACAACTCTTTTATAGTTTTTACTCTGCCTTTTCCCCAAGCCCAAACTTGTGGAGTGATGTAATATATGAGTTCAAGTTCAGGTTTAAGTTCAAGCCTGCCTGCCGACGAGACAGATTCAAGAGATTTTAGTTTTTTAGCGATACTTAAATTGAAGCCTGGATAATCAATCAATACAGCTTCTCTCACATTTCGTTTTTTAACTTCAGCAATTATATCCCGCTGAACTTTTTTTATAAACGGTAAATGTTTTATCACCTCAACAAATCCAAGAAAAGCCATTTTATCTATATGATAAATTAATTCCATTCCTTCGGCTTGCATTTTATCGCCGCCGATCCCAAATATTTTCAAAGAACTATCTAACTTTTTTAACTCACATATTAATGATGCCCCGTGTAAATCACCCGAAACTTCTCCTGCAATCATTAAAACATTTTTACTCTTCATCACAAAATATTATTTGAACTTAAATACCATTTAATGATTATTAACAGCACCGCAGTTCCGAAAGCTTGAAAGGTTCTAGTTTCAGATTTTAATCCTTTGGATAAAATAAATTCAGGCTGCGGAATTGATCCATCTTTGTATGGTGTTAATCTCCATCCAAACCTTGGTACGTTATCTAAATATTTTTTGTAATCGCTGCTAAATTTTGTTTTAAGAAATTCTTCCTCTTCATTTACAATAAAAAGATATTGCATAATAAAAAACAATATTGCAACAATTTGTAAATAGGGAAACAACGACATCGACATAATTCCAAGTCCGAGATACATTAATATGTTTCCCACATAAAGCGGATTACGAACGTGTGCAAACGGTCCGCTGATAACAAGAAAAGTTCCGCCAACGCCGCCTGTTGTACGTGTTTCGCTGCCTGCCCAGCTTACACCCCACAATCTAATTAGTTCGCCTAGTAATGCAATTGCAAATCCAACTAGTAGGCTTGTAACAGTTGCGTTTTCAAAGATCAGCATTAAAATTAAAAATGGAATTGGAGTATAGCTTCTGTACTTAAATATTTTTGTTGCGATGTTATTCATTATTATTCCGCCATATAGGCTGATTTTCTTTTTAATTGTGCCTGATGTCTTTTTCTCAAATTCTTCTTGCTCATTAACTCAGTTACTTTGCTCGTTATATCATCAAAATTGTTGAACGGATAAAAACTTATTCTTTCCATGGAACAAAACCTTGCAAGATCTTTTTTTGCAAAGATAAAATCACAATACTGTGCTGCATCTTTATCCGAGTTTCCATCACCAATATAAATTGTATAATCATTATCGCTGCTGTGATTGATAATATGATTGCGCTTACAGTTAGCTGATGTCGGCGAATCACAATCAAAGTGCGGATATTCAGCGCTTAACTTTCCTTTGCCAACAAAAAGTTTATTGGAATAATATTTAATTCCCGTTAACCCAGCTTTATCAAAAAGTCTATCGATGTAATAATCAAAGCCATCGCTTAGCACAATCATTTCGACTTCATTTTCAGAACAAAATTTTACAAACGATTTAAAAGTTGGATCAACATCAATCATATCAACAAAATTATCAAATTCATTTTTGCTGGCTACATTTACTGAATCACAAAGTTCATCCCAGCATTGGCGCGATGAAATTTTATCACTTAAAAGATTTTCAATTATTTGATTAACCTTTTCCGTTTCACCAAATTTTTGAAAAATCGCTTCACCAACATCTTCAAGCGTAATCGTGCCGTCAAAATCAACAAAAACTTTTAATGTTCTTTTATTCATCGTCAGTTATTATCATTTTTTTAACTTCAACAAATTTGTCCGCCTTTAAGCGATAGAAATAAATTCCCGGCGGCAAATTTTCTGCATTAAATGCTATCTGATTTTTACCTGCATGACAATTAATATCTTCAATCTTTTTTACTGTCTCTATGCTGCTGTTAAAAATATCGATAGAAACTTTTTCTTCTCCCGGCAGATAGAAACTGATTATAGTAGAATCAGAAAAAGGATTTGGATAATTTTGTCCAAGTATTATTTTTTCAGTATCGCGGAAGTAATTAACTTTTTCTACATCAGAATATTGCGGTTGTGTCTTATCATTTTTTTGTGCGATACGATAATAAACCGAGCCATTAATATCCGGTAAATCAAAAAACTCATAATAATTTGTATCATTTTTTTTATTTTTCTTCAGTGATCCGGCAAGATTCCAATCGTTATCCTTAGCATTTTCATCTGCAGATCTATAAATGCTGTATGTTGTTCCTTCATTTTCATTTGCAGCGTACCACGATATTTTTACCGAATCATCTACAACTTCTGTTTTAAAACCAAGTATTTGAGATGCGTAAGTTCCGGTACTAAAAATCTTTTGTCCGTAAATATTATTTTTTTTATCTGTCGTTCCTTTAAATACAGCCACTGCGCCGCCATCACCATCGGGGACAAGATTAAGATAACTTTTTTCCATATTGTGCGACGAAGAAATCATAACGCCGGATTGATCCCAAACAAATTTTCCTTTAAGATCAATTTTTTGGATGTATAAATTTGCATCGGAATTATTTTGGCGTTTATCAATCCACGCAATTACAACACCATCTTTTTGATCATAAACAATTCGCTGCCCAAATTGGTTTCCTTTGATGTTGATAATCTTTTTACCATTGTTTTCCCACATAGGATTTCCCTTAACATCAAACCTTTGGATAAAAACATCTTTAAGTTTTTCATACTCGTTTGTCCAACTAACAACAACGCTCGAGTCAACAAAAGCAAATTGCGGATTTGTTTGATTTCCCGACTGATACGTGAGCAGCCTGCCTTCTTCACCCCAAAGTAATTGCCCTTTATCCGAAATTAAATTTTGATAAATAATTTTGTTGGAACCTTGATACGTTATTGCAGCATAAACTCCGCTGCCAAGTTTACCAACTGAATAACTGAGCACATTATTATTTGGTTTTGAAATCGTTTTTGGTTTTGGTCCCCAAACTTTAGAACCTGTTGAATCAACAAATTGTAAACGCAGTACGGTTTTTTGATTTAAGTTTTCTAACCAAAGGATAAATGAGCCGCCTTTATTATCAGGTACAATTTCAGTTTCACTTAATGTGTTATTTGAATTATATAAAACACCTTTTAAAGAATCACTTAAAATTTTTCCATTTGGATTTACAGCATTGTATCTAACAGAAAACTTATTACCGGATGATAAATTTTTTGTAAGATAACTTGAATAAACGTATCCCCGTTTATCAACTCGCAATGAGAAATCAACTTTTTCAACCTTGTTCTCTGTAAGCTGTATTCCTTCATTCTGCCAGAGTCTTAATCCGCTCTTGCTAAGTTTTTGAATAAACAATTCAGGATTTTTTCTATTATCAAAACCTTTCCACATGATCATTGAGTTACCGAAAGGTCCAACAATAGCGAGAGGATTTTCCTTCAATCCACTTCTTGTAGAAACAGCCTTGCCATCAGCTCTAAAACTTACTTTGCCGTTTTCATCAAAATGGATAAAGTATATATCAGGTTTTGAGCTACCTTTTTTATCTTCCCAAAAAATATAAGCTCCGCCGTTAAAATCCCGCAAAGCAGAAATATTGATTGGATCAACAGGATCAACAACTAATTTTGTGTTTGATGAAGGATCGTTTACCCACTGCGCCAAAGTATTATCAAACAAGCATAGAATTACTGCTGTGATAAAAAGAAAAAGTTTTATATGTGATGATATTTTTTTCAAATAAATTTTTTAATTATTTAAAAAGTGTTTCCTAAATTCTTAATTAAGAGAAGGTCACACTTCAATGGTACTGCCACACAGTCTCAGGTTTGTGCGGAAGTCCAAATTGTCATTTCGAAGTCCGCCGCGGCGGATGCGACTGAGAAATCTGTTTAAATATTAAATCCAGATTTCTCCCTTTGATCGAAATGACTTTTTATTTTTGTTCTGCAACATCACTACGATAAAAAAAGGTTTAGTTAGTAACAAAATCCAAATCTTCGTTAAACCTAACACTAACTAATTTGGATATTCCTTCTTCCTGCATAGTTACGCCGTACAAAGTATTTGCCGCTTCCATTGTGCGTTTGTTGTGCGTTACAACTATAAACTGTGTGTCTTTGCTAAAGTCATCTAAAATTTTTGTAAAGCGATCGATGTTTGCATCATCAAGCGGCGCATCAATTTCATCAAGGATACAAAACGGACTTGGCTTAACAAGATAAATTGAAAACAACAACGCAATTGCCGTTAGTGTTTTCTCTCCACCGGATAAAAGCTCAATTGAAGTTGGGCGTTTACCTTTTGGTTTTGCAATTATTTCAATCTTTGCTTCAAGAGGATCAGCATTTTCTTCGATCTTTAAATCTGCTTCATCACCGGGATTAAAAAGAGTTCTAAAAATTCTTACAAAATGTCCTCTAATTAATTCAAACGTTTCAGAAAATTGTGCTTGCGCCGTGTTATTAATTTCTTCAATTGTTTTTACAACATCTTTTTCAGATTCAACCAAATCATCGCGCTGTTTGTGAAGAAAATCCATTCGCTCTTTTTCTTCCTCATATTCAGAATGTGCAATAAGATTTATTGGTCCTAAATTTTTTACTTTAGCTTTTAAATCAAGCACTTCATCGGTTCTTTGGTTAAAATCAAACGACTGCAAATCATCAAAATCTTTTTTCTCAAGTGTAAGCGAATAATTTTCTTTTATATGCTCTATAAGGTTTGCGCTTTTAATATCAAGCTCTTTAATCGTCATTTCCATATTATGGATTGTATCAGAAACCGCTTCGCGCTCTTTACGCAACCCACGCAATGCAGTATCTTTTTGATTTACTTCTTCTCTTAAATTTTTGTGACGATCTTCAATTTCTTCCAACTGATTATTTAAAACATTTTTTGCTTCATCAAGCTCGTTAAAATTTTGCTGAAGGGTTACAACTTCATCATCAATAGTATTTATCTCATTTGCAGCAGATTCAATATCATCTTTTCTTTTTATGATTGAATTATTTATTACAACAATAGATTCATCAGCACGTTTGATTGAATTTTCCGTATTGCGTTTTTCACCAACAAGTCTTTCGATGTTTACGCTAAGTTCGTTGCGCTGTGTAAGTATTTGATTGTATGCTTTTTCAAATTCAGAAAATTCAGAATCAAGAGTTTGTTTTTTGCGTTCTTCAGAATCACGCAAAGCAATTTCTGTGTTAAGCAGTGATTCAAGTTTTAATTTTTTATTATCAAAAAGATTTGATTCTGCCGCGTGCTCTTTTATTTCCTGCTGAATTTTTTCAATCTCATCGTTAGCTTTTTGTTTTTCAAATTCAAACTGAGAAATTTGCTTTTCAACATTTGCCAAATCATTTACAAGCAGTCTGCCTTGCTCTGACAAAACTTTTAAATCAATTGCTGCAAGCTGTTTTTCTTTATTCGCAATTTCATTTTGAGTTTCAACTAAACTCTTTTCGTGTTTTGGAAATTCAGTCCCAAGATTTTCTAGTAGTTGTTTTCTTCCAAACAAAGAATCATCCAAACGTGGAACGGAACCAGCTTCAATCACACCGTCTCTGGAAACAAAATCACCATTTAAAGTTGCAAAACTAAATGAGTTGTATTTACCGTAAAGTTCAAATGCTTTTTCTAAATTTTCAACAACGCAAATATTTTTTAAAATCTTTTCAAAGAATGGTTTCCATTTCGCTTTAGTTTGGATTGAATTACTTGCCCAGCTTATAAATCCGTTTTCCTGTTCAAGTTTTTTTGCTTTTCTTTTTTCGATAAAAGCTTGAATCTTATTTAACAAACCCTTGCTGTTAAAATCTTCAAAATGCGGATAGTAAAAAGATGCTTTACCAATATCATTATTATTTAAATATTCAATTCCGCGTTTTAAATCCTCCAAAGATTCAACAAGAACATTATTAAGATTATTTTTTAATGCAGCCTCAACAGCAAATCTAAATTTTTCATCCGAATCACCGATGTGCGCAAGAATTGTACTTTCTTTTTTTGCCCAGCCTTTATTATCCAAAAGTGCTTTTGCGCCTTTAGAAACACCTTCAAGATTATCTATAAGATTTTGGATAAAAGTTATTTTATCCTTTAAAGACTTTATTACGCTGCGCTGTTCAAGTTCATTTTCTTTTAACTTATTTAATTCAACTTCTAATTTTTCTTTTTCATTTTGCTTACTTAGATACAACGATTCCGCATAGGCAATTTTTTTCTGAATTTGTTCTTTATCGGTGCCAAGCTCTTCAATAAATCCAACAGTTTTAGCAATGTTATTTGTAAACAATTGAATTTTATCGTTTAACTTTTTAATGTTTACTTGTTTCGATTCAAGAATTGCAATTGTATTGCGCAGTTCGTTTTCTCTGCCTGTAATTTCTTTAAACTTTTCAAGAAGAATTTCAGACTGCTCTTTTAAAAGATTTTTCTTCTGCTCTAAAAATCCTAACTGCACATCAACATTGTGGTCAAGGGTTTTCTTTTCGTGTTCTTTTTGTAGTATCTGTTCAGTAAAATCAGAAAGTGATGAAGCGCCGGTTTCGGTAATGTTTTTTGCTTCATCAAATTGGCGGCTTAACTCACCAAGCTCTGTGGTGTATTTTTCTTTGCTGCGTGTAAGAGAATGTTTTCGTTCGTTATTAAGCGATAAAGAATTTTGAACATTAAAAATCTTTTCCGTCTGAAGAGTTATTTCGTTTCGTTTATCTTTTAATTCATTTTCAATTTCTACAAGATGTTCGCGTGCAGTTTTAATTTCATCTTCTAACTTCGCGATATCAGATTCAAATTGAATTTTCTTTTGAGAATTTTCTTGTTTAGTAAGTTTTGATTCATCTATCTTTAAAGTAAATAGCGCAAGTTCTCGTTCCGATAAATCAATTTCCAACTCACGTAACTGCGAAGTTAGAACATTATATTTATCAGCACGTTTAGCTTGTCTTTCCAACGATGAAACTTTTTTCTCAACTTCTGAAACAATATCATTAACACGAGTTAAATCAGATTTTACTTCATCAAGTTTTCTGAGTGCAAGTCTTCTACGCAGTTTGTATTTATTAACCCCGGCAGCTTCTTCAAACATTGTGCGGCGCTCTTCGGCTTTATTACTAAGAATTGTTTCAACCATTTTTAGTTCGATAACAGAATAAGCATTCGCACCAATTCCTGTATCCATAAAAAGATTGGTAATATCTTTTAAGCGGCAAATATTTTTGTTAAGTAAGTATTCGCTTTCACCCGAACGAAAAATTCTTCGCGTAATTGTAACGTCTGTATATTCAGTAGGTAAAATTCCTTTTGTGTTTTCAATTGTAAGCGATACTTCCGCCATACCCATTGGCTTGCGTTGTGCAGTTCCGTTAAAGATAACGTTTTCCATTTTATCACTTCTAAGCGTTGAACTTTTCTGTTCACCCAAACACCAGCGAAGCGCATCTACAACATTTGTTTTGCCGCATCCGTTTGGTCCTACGATTGAAGTTATACCCTGATTAAAATTAATCTGAGTTTTTTGTGCAAACGATTTAAAGCCAAGTATTTCTAATTTTGATAGATACAAAAATTTTATCCAAAAATATTAAATTGTTTCAGTGCGAGTTTTAAATATTGGAATACAGAACTGTTTACTTCGTAATAAATTAAGAAAATTATTTTTACAATTAAGATTGAAAGTAATCCGTAGAAATATATTCCGCCGGGGTTCACATCAAATATAACCGAGATGCCTTTTAGCAGTCTGTACAAAATCCAAAATACAAATGCGATAAGGAATATGTACATATAAATATTTCCAACACCGGCATTTAATAATCGATACAGAACAATGCCGACAGGGATTAAAAGTACAATCGGAAGCAGAGCCCAAACTACGGTAAAAAATACGCTTGATAAATAAACTCTTGTTCTAACAAAAAATGATGCAGCCTTTATAATGATTGTTAAAAGTATCATCCACATTACAGTTAAAACAAAAAGCCAAATCAATGATGCAGTTGGATTCCATGCAAGATAACTTATGCCTGATATTAAACCCGGACTTCCAAACGATAGAAATATTTTTTCTACAAGAACATTATTTTTAATGTAGTAAAAAAGATTTGCAAAGATTAGTGAAGTAACCAGCGCAACTATAACAGCAAGAAATAGTGAATGATATGCCGATATAATTCTTTGGTCGCGTACATCTGCAAAAAAGTTGTACGGGCGCAGTAATGCGCGTGAAGCATCTTCTCTAAATTTTCTACCTGAGTTTACAAGCACGCCCATTAATAATGCAAGAATTAATCCTGTAATTATAAAAATCATCGGTGCATCATCTTTATCGCTGCCGATGGGTATGGTTACTTTTTCAGTGTTTTTAATGCGTGCTGAAAGAACTTTGTATGCAAGTCTTTCTTGATTCCTTTCTTCACCCACCAAACCAATGTTGTAAATATTTTCTTCTTTATAACCGCAAATCATTGAAGGATAATCACCGCGGATATCGTACATTGTGTTTGCAAAAAATCCTGCAAGATTATTGCTTTCATTAAAATTAAACACATCATCAAAAAATTTAGCTTGCGCTTCATAAGAAAATTTATTTACGTAACCATCAGTTTGACCAATGTTTACAGTATAAGTTGCTTCTCCAACAAATATTTTTCCTTTACCGATTGACTGAATAAGATTTTCAACTTCGTTTTGTTTATCTGCGGGAGTTACATTTAAAAATTCTATTCCATATAAATCTAAATTATCAATCTGGTGATTTTCAAAATCAAAGAAAGAGGCATAAGTTAAAATGTTTTTAATTTTCTTTACTTGTAAAGATAACTCGCTTAACAATGCTCGGTGTGCATCCGATTTTAAAAGATAAGATGAACCAAATCCAATTCCGCCAAGTGCAGAAAAATTTTCATAAGCCTGCATTAAACTTGAAAGATAATTTTTACTGCGCACCATAAAATTTTGGGAGCCAGCAAGCCCTTCCGGCAAGTTTGCAATCGGCAGTTCGACAAAAGCAAACAAACCAATCTGTTCGCATAATCTTAAATAGTATGGATTAGGAAGCGTGCGCGAAAATCTAACTGAATTAAATCCAGCCTGTTTAATTTTTTCTAAATCACTTTCCATTCTTTCGTATGAGGATAGACTTCCGTATTGATAGAACGATGGAATGTATGTAACACCGTGAAGATTAAAATCTTTTCCGTTAAGTGTAAAATTATCTTGTGCTGATTCAAGTTTAAATAATGCAACACTCTGATCGTGCCTGTCAATCATTTGATCGCCGCGCCACAGTTCTAATCTTACTATGTAGCTTGCGGGATTATCGGGACTCCAAAACGTTGGCGATGCAATTGTAATGCTGTTATTAATTTCAATTTGTTTGTTCTGCTTCAACACAAAATTATTATCATTCAAACTTGAACCTGCCTGACCGGTAGGCAGGCTTGTACCTGAACTTGAACTTAAACTCGTCCTTCCATCAGGATAAAATATTTGTGTGCGAAGTGTAAAATTTGTTTGTGTGCCAAGAGTATCGTTTATCTTTTTAAATTCTTTGTTATCAATAACCGATTGCAAAGAAATAATAGCTTTATTTGTTTTTAAATCAACATCCGTTTTGAACTTAAAATCTGCTATACTAACATTTGGCGTTAGATGGAGAAATACATCGCTAATAATTCCGCCAAAGTTTTGCGGAAATAAAAATCTTTGCTTAAGCGGAATTGTATTTTTAGAATCAAGTGCATAAGAAAGTTTTACAGAAATAATATTGTCTTTATCGGATTTTAAAATATCACGTGGAAGCGAAACTGTGAACGGAAATTCACCGCCCGGATGGCGATAGATAATAACTTTGTTTACGGAAATATCTGCTGAATAATTTAATCCAAAAAAGTTTAAAGATATTTTATGATTGTTTAACTGTTCGTTTGTAAGAGGAAAACTTTTTTCAAAAACAAACTCGCCTTTACCTTCAAAGATTGATGGAATGCGTACGTTTACTTTTTCCTTTTTATCATCATCAGAAGGATAAACTTTCCAATTTCCGTTTAAGGAAATAACATCACGCGTATTTGTAATATCAAAAAAAAGCTGATCGGATGTATTAATTTTATAATTAGGAAGTTCTCTGAAAATAACCTGTGAAAAAGTTGCTTGAGAGAAAACTATTGCGGCTACAAATAGATTGTAAGCTAAACTTTTGAGGGATGTCATTCTTTGCTAAAAAACTCCTGGAAAAATAAGTTATAAATATAACCTCAAATCGAAGGGATTGCAATGAATTGGAAGCCCGATTTATGCACAAAATCGAGCTTTTGAAAAGAAAATAATATTAGTCAGCGCCCTTTATAATTCCCAAAAAGGAATCAGCCTTTAAACAAGCGCCGCCAACTAAAGCGCCATCAATATCTTTTTGTGAAATGAGTTCTTTTGCGTTATCCGGTTTAACACTTCCGCCATATTGGATTACTAAATCATTTGCAATTTCTAACGTGTAATCTATTTCAATTAAATCACGAATAAACTCGTGTACTTCTTGTGCTTGTGTAGGAGTTGCAGTTTTTCCTGTTCCGATTGCCCAAACTGGCTCATAAGCAACAATAATATTTTTCATTTCTTCGGCAGATATTTCGTCTAATCCTTTTAAAATTTGTCTTTTAACAACATCGTTTGTTTTGCCGTTTTCTCTTTCTTCAAGAAGTTCGCCAACGCAAAAAATTGGTATCAATCCGGCAGCTAAAGCTTTTTTGATTTTTTTATTTATTAATTCATCACTTTCGCCAAAAATATTTCTTCGCTCTGAGTGACCAAGAATTACATACTCACATCCAACAGATTTTAACATTAAAGCAGATACTTCTCCGGTAAATGCACCGCTATCCTCAAAGTGCATATTTTGTGCACCGAGTTTAATGCTGCTGCCTTTTAAAAGTTTTGCTGCTTCGGAAAGCGAAGTGAATGGCGGACAAACAATTACATCACAATTTGGTTTTTCATTTTGTAAAAGATTTTTTAATTCAACAATAAGCTTTTCTGATTCTTTTAAATCGTTGTTCATTTTCCAGTTGCCGGCAATAACTCTATTACGCATTTTTTCCTCTAAGGTTTAATAAAATTTCTTTGTAAAATTAAGCAAGTATTAAAGTTGATACAATTTATTGCAACAATTTTTATTATTTGTCACCCTGTTCGCCGAGGCGAATCGTTTCAGGGTCTCATTATTAATAGAAATGAGATGCTGAAATAATCTGCCGCGGCAGACAGCATGACAGAAATGGGGCAACCCAACAAACCCTAAAGCTCGTGGCAATAAAATAATTTGTTATAATCTGATCTCATTTGCATCTATTTTTACATACATGAAAACAAAAATATCTAAACAAGTATTCATTCTGGGAATGGTAAGTCTGTTTACAGACATTGCCAGCGAAATGCTTTATCCTGTTACTCCAATTTTCTTAACAGCGGTTTTAGGTTCATCAATGGCTCTTGTGGGCGTTATCGAAGGAATTGCAGAAGTTACTGCTGGATTATTAAAAGGATACTTTGGAAATCTTTCAGATAAAGTTGGTAAGCGTTCTATTTTTGTTTTTTTTGGTTACGGAATTTCTGCACTTTCAAAACCGTTACCAGGAATTTTTCAAAGCATTCCAGTTGTTTTAACTTCAAGAGTTTCGGATAGAGTTGGGAAAGGAATTAGAACTGCTCCTCGTGATGCACTGCTTGCAAGTTACAGCGATGGAAACAGCGGTGCAGTTTTTGGATTTCATCGTGCCATGGATACACTTGGCGCTGCAATTGGACCTGTTGTCGCACTAATACTTTTATACTTTTTCCCAAATAATTATAAATTAATATTTTTAGTTGCATTTGTTCCATCTGTAATTGCAGTGTTCTTTACGCTTTTGATTAAAGACAAACAAACATCCACAATAACTAAAAGCAAAATAAATTATTTAGAGTTTTGGAAATCCGCACCCAGGGAATACAAAAAGATTTTATTACTTATCACAACTTTTTCTTTAATAAACAGCAGTGATGTTTTTTTGATTTTAAAATCAAAAGATATTTCACACTCAAGTTCGCTTGCTATTTTTGGATACGTTTTTTATAATATTATTTATGCTGCAGCTTCGTATCCGTTAGGTGGACTTGCAGACAAGCTCGGTAAACAAAAAGTTTTTTCTTTTGGTTTGATAATTTTTTCTGCTGTGTATTTTGGATTTGCACTTGTACCAAACATAAATTTCATCTGGGTGCTTTTTGCGATGTACGGAATTTATGCAGCATCAACCGAAGGCGTTTCTAAAGCTTGGATCTCTGATCTAATCCCAAATGAACAGCGCGGAACAGCGATTGGTTTGATTACAATGCTTTCCAGTTTTGCAATAATGATTGGTTCATTTTTAACAGGAGTTTTATGGGATAAGTTCGGTTCACAATTTCCATTTTTAATTTCTGCAGTAGTTAGTTTGGTAATTGCAGTTGTAATTATGATTACTACAAGCAAGCCATTTAAAAATTATTCTATGTAAGGTTTTTTACTTTTCTAATTTTATACAAAAAATATAAAAAAGTCATTTCGAACGATTCGCCGCGGCGAATTCGAGAGAGAAATCTTAAGCGGTAATACATACAGATTTCTCCCTTCGGTCGAAATGACTTAAATTAAAATTGCGCTTACTTATAACTATCCGTACAAGCAAGGGATTTACACAATTTATCACAAAAATCTTTTCATCATTTTTAGTATTTTAGCACAGAGATTTTAGATGTTAAACTATTAATTATGCATTCATCCAAAAAAAATATTGCTGTTGTTGCCGTTAGCGGTGGAATGGATAGTTGTGTTTCCGCAGCAATTGCAAACTTAGATTACAATATCGCTTTCGCACATATCAACTACGGGCAGCGTACTGTAAATAGGGAGCTTAGCGCTTTTAATCAAATTGCGGATCATTACAGAGTTAAAGAAAGATTGATAATTGATTACACGCATCTTTCAAAAATCGGCGGCTCATCACTTACAGATAAAAGCATAGAAGTAACAAACGCGGATTTAGAGAATAAAGATGTACCAACTTCCTACGTTCCGTTTCGTAATGCAAATATACTTTCCGCTTGTGTAAGCTGGGCAGAAGTTTTAAATGCAAGCGCAGTTTTTATGGGTGCTGTTTATGAAGATTCATCCGGATATCCGGATTGCAGACCAGAATTTTTTTCTGCTTACGAAAAAATTGTTGAGCTTGGCACAAAACCGGAAACAAAAATTAAAATTGTTACTCCTATTATAAACTTATGCAAAGCAGAAATTGTTAAAAAAGGAATTGAATTAGACGCTCCTCTTCATTTAACTTGGAGCTGCTATCAAAATGAAGATGAAGCCTGCGGAGTTTGCGATAGCTGTGCATTACGTTTACGCGGCTTTCAACAAGCAGGGTTTGAAGATCCAATAAATTATAAAGTTAGACCGAAGTATTGATAATTATGCAACAAGACTTAATTACAATTAAAGATGCAAGTAGCTGGATTAGTACAAAACTTAAACGCGATATTACTCCATCAAATATTTCTTACTTAGTTAATTACGGAAGAGTTAATAAACACGGAAGTAACGGAGATACACTTGTAAGCAAAGAAGAAGTTTTAGGTTATTATAATTCTTACTACGGAAATCGCTCGTTAAACTGGAAAGAGAAATTAGGTGACGATGTTGATTGGCATTTATCTTTTGAAAATTATAAAGAATCTGAAACAACAAAACATGTTCATCGCCTTCATCCGTACAAAGGAAAATTCATTCCTCAATTAGTAGAATATTTTTTAGATAAACATACGGATGAGTTTAAAAAAGAAATCTTCTTCAAAAAAGACGATATAGTTTTAGACCCATTTTGTGGTAGTGGAACGACATTAGTTCAATCAAATGAATTGGGATTAAATGCAATTGGAATTGATATTTCTCAATTTAACAGTTTAATCAGTAACGTAAAGATTGAAAATTATGATTTAAATGATATGCTTAAAGAATTGAATAAGATTTCCGGATTACTGAAAAATTTCATTACAAATTCGGATGCTGTTACATTTGAAAAAAAATTACTTTCTGAACTGAGTGAGTTTAACAACAAGTATTTTCCATCGCCGGATTATAAAATAAGAGTTCGGGATAAATTTATTGATGAAATGAAATATGGTTTACAAAAAGAAAAAGAATTTTTAGTTACATATAAAAAACTCACAAAAAAATTTAATATTGAACTAAATCAATTTAATTCTGAATCATTTTTAGATAAATGGTTTTTAAAACATGTTAGAACTGAAATTGATTTTGTGTTTGAATTAATCAAAAAGATTAAAAACCCAAACACTAAGAAAATTGCAAGCGTAATTTTAAGTAGAACTATTCGCTCCTGCAGAGCAACAACTCATTCAGATTTGGCTACACTTATTGATCCAATTACAACTACTTACTACTGCTCAAAGCATGGAAAAATTTGTAAACCACTTTTTTCAATTCAAAGCTGGTGGGAAAGATATTCCAAAGACACGATTAAAAGGGTTAAAGAATTTAATTCACTTCGCACAAGTACCTCTCAACATTGTTTTACGGGTGATAGCCAAACAATAGATTTATTTGAATCAGCAGAAAAGTGGAATAAAAATTTTGCAGAAAAATTAAAATCACAAAAAATAAAAGGCATCTTTACAAGTCCACCCTATGTTGGATTAATTAATTATCACGAACAACATGCTTATGCTTATGATCTATATGGTTTTAAAAGAAGAGATGATTTAGAAATTGGGCCGTTATTTAAAGGAACTGGTAAAGAAGCAAAAGAAAGTTACGTTGATGGAATTGCAGCAGTTTTAAATAATTGCAAAAGATTTTTAAAAAAAGACTACAGTGCTTTTATAGTAGCAAACGATAAAAATAATCTCTATCCAACAATTGCAGAAAAAGCAGGAATGAAAATAGTACAACAGTTTAAACGCCCTGTTTTAAATAGATCTGAGAAAGATAAAAACGCTTATTCAGAAATTATTTTTCATTTTAAGGAGAAATAAATGGCTCTATCTAAAGATCAGAAAGAAAAAATTAAATTTTTATTAATAAATAAATTAAAATACAAATTAAAAAGATATGGAAGAGAATCTTCAGTAATGCCATTTTTGGCAAGGCTGATTCAAGATAATGAGAAAATAGCTGCATACTCATTTATTCATTCCATAGCTACTACTTTAGGTATGTCAATTTATGAAGAAGTTTCTGTATTAATTGGTCAACCTTCTTGTGAGGTTATTTTCAGAAATTATGGAGTCGGTGGAGTAATTTCTAAAAAACAAAGGACTGCGATTAATAAGATAATTAATGAACTTAGAAATCAAGAAAGAACAGCTGATTCAAAAAAAGAGATTGGGGAAGTTTTAAAAGCAGATGCTTCTAGTGGGAAATACCAAAAATCTGGTAATATCGCCGATCTTTTTTTAGTACGAAATGGAATTGAACATTTCTTTGAGATTAAAACAGTAAAACCAAATATTGATGTTTTCGAAAAAAGCAAAACAAAATTGTTAGAATGGGTCGCTAGAAAAGGAAAACCTATCCAAGTTTTCTTATGTTTTCCTTATAATCCATATCACCCTGAACCATACACCAGATTTACTGAGGTTGGTATGATGGAACATAAAAAGGATTTTCTTATTGGAGAAGAATACTGGGAATTCTTAGGTGGAAAGGACACCTTCAGTGAACTTCTTTCAATATTTGACGAAGTTGGAAAGGAATTTAAGGATAGAATAAATAAAAAATTTAAGGAAATAGCTGAGCAAAAAATCAATAGCTATTGAGGGAAAAATGAAACAAGACAAATTAATTTATAAATTAAGCGTTAACGATTATACATGAGATTGCCGATCAAGATTTAGAACGAGAATTAACAAAAGAAGAACTGAGCAAAGTAATTGAAATATTACCAAACTATATAAATTGGGCTGACGCAATTAGTTACACTTTTAATGAATTAGAATTACAACTACCAGATGAAAAGGAATAACATATGACATCCAAACTAAAAATTGTGAACAACAAACTAAGTTTATTAGAAACTTTTGAAAATCAATATCCCGACAGAGATTATAATATTAAACACATTGCGCCGGAGTTTACTTCGCTTTGTCCAAAAACAGGGCAGCCGGATTTTGCAACCATAACGATGGAGTACATCCCCCATTTACTTTGCGTGGAACTCAAATCTTTTAAATTCTATCTGCAATCTTACCGCAACGATGGAATCTTTTTTGAGAGTGTTACAAATAAAATTCTTGATGATCTTGTTGAAGTTACTCAGCCAAGATGGATGCTGATTACTGCGGAGTTTAACACTCGCGGTGGTATTTCATCTGTTATTGAAGCTGAATATGAAGATGAAGATTACTGGGATTTTGATGAGGATGATGAAGATTTTGATGACGATGATTTTCTTAGGAATTAATTAAACAGATATTTATGCTTCGCTTGCTTCAAATAAAAAAAGGATTTCTAAAAGACAGAGATGCTCTGTTTGCGGATTACACTGGCAAAACAGATGCGTTTGTATTCAGCAAAAACTACAGCGTGTTAATTGAAGACACAATAAGAATAATTCTTGCTGATAAAAAATTTTCTTTTGCATTAGCATCGGCAGGCAGTTTTAGCAGGCGAGAACTCTCCCCTTTTTCCGATATTGATTTGATGATCATTTCTGAATCAATTGAAAGCGATAATAAAGAAATATCGGAGTTAATTACAAATCTTTGGGATGGCGGTATTGAAGCATCGCACACCGTACGCGAAGTTAGTGATATTCAAAAATTTTTAACCACTGATTTACATGCATTTACTCAATTTTTTGAAACAAGATTTATCAGCGGCAATTTAAATCTTTACAATAAATGGAACGATGAGTTATTAAATCTCATCGATGAAAAATCAACAAAGATATTGATTACAGAATTTGTTGAAGATGTAAGACAACGTCACGAAAAGTACGGCGATTCCTCAAAGATGCTTGAGCCAAATGTTAAAATGTCTGCAGGCTGCTTGCGCGATTTTCAATCCATTGAATGGATGATGATGATAAGTAATAAGCAATTGCTAAAATCACAGCAAGAGTTAACACAGGCAGAAATTTTTGTAGATCATATCAGAAAAAATAATCTTGCAACTGCTGCCGAGTGTAAACGCCTGATAGAAAGTTACAAATTAGTTTTATCCATTCGTCATCTACTTCACATCACAACAAAATCTAAAACGGATAGATTTGAGTTTTCAAATCAGATAAAACTTGCAGCAATTTTTGGTTATGATGAAAATGATTTGATGAGTTTTATGAAAAATTATTTTGTTTCAACAAATATAATTTTTCGATTCAGTCACTCAATAATTAAAAAATATAAAGTTGAGTATATCAATCCCGTTCACGATTCTCTTTCTTATGATCTTGATGAAGATTTTTATATAAAAAACAAAGTTATATTTTTTAGGAAAACAAAAACCTTAACTCTCTCCGATATTTTTAGAGTGTTTTATTACCGCGCTTTTCACAACGCGGGTTTTGATGATAAACTTAGAACACAAATTATTGATGCAACAGAAAATTCTTTAGAAAATAATTGGGCGCAATCTGATTCTTCAGTTTTTTTTAGAGAGATTTTAAAACTTCCGCGTAATGTTGGCGCAACACTTTCTGTAATGAATGAGCTTGGTGTGCTTGGCGCTTTTATGCCTGAGTTTGCTGATCTAAACGGGTTTATGCAGCACGGTGTTTATCACTGCTACACGTCTGATGAACATACGCTGATTACAATAAAAAATCTTGAAAAACTTTACAATCAAAATTCTGCTTACGGAAAAATATATAATACGATAACGAATAAAGAAATTTTAAATCTTGCTTTACTTCTTCATGATATTGCAAAACCGATTGATATTTCGGGACACGAAATAATCGGTGCGGAAATGGCTTCATCAATTTTAATACGATTGGGATACGATGAAAAAGAAGTTGATAAAGTTTGTTTTCTTGTTAAGAATCATTTGATGATGGAGCAAATTGCTTTTAGAAGAAATTTAAATGATCCTGAAACACTTAATAATTTTTCTGCAAGATTTAGTTCTGTTGAAGATCTTGATTTACTTTACTTGATAACTTATGCGGATCTTTCTGCTGTTAATAATGCGGTTTGGACTTCGTGGAAAGCGGAACTCTTATCCGAACTGTACAGAAAAAGTAAAGCGATGATTCAGGATAAAATTTCCGGTGAAGATCTTTTATACTCAACCATTTATTCTATACCAAAAGATATTTCTAAATATTCTGATAAGATTAATGAAAGCCAGTTGCAAGATCATTTTGAATCTTTGAATGACGATTTAGGTTATATCAACCATTTTAATGATGAAGAAATAATATCGCATGTAGAAGAGATTGAAAAAGGAGATAAGATTTCTGTTCTGTACAAAGACTTAACTGATTTTACAAATGTTACAGTTATCACAAAAGATTTTCCATCTTTACTTTCAAAGCTTTGCGGTGTACTTGCAATAAACGATGCAAATATTCACTCGGCAAATATATTTACACGCAAAGATGGAATTGTTATCGATACTTTTCTTGTTACTGATTTTAGGACTCATAAACTGATTGATGAATCTAAACATTCAAAAATCACCGAAGATTTTCACTCGGTTGTAAATGGATTTTTGCAGTTACATGTTGAAGTTGCAAAATTAAAATCGCGCTGGTGGCGGATAGAAAACAAATTATTTAAGCGAACTGGACAAATAAAAATCACTTTTGAAAAACATGATCGCTACACGATAATAGATGTACATTCGCAAGATAGATTAGGTTTTTTATATCACGTAACCAATAAAATGAACGAGCTTGGTTTGATAATTTACTTTGCAAAAATCTCCACAAAAGGGGATGATATTGTGGATTCGTTTTATGTGCTTGATAGAAACGGCAGCAAAGTAAAACAGAATGATTATAAATTTATCATTGCTGAATTAACAGATACTATTACACAAATCTTATAGGTGTTCTTTTGAATTTTATGGAAAAAGAAAAATCTATCGGGGTTTTTGATTCCGGTATTGGCGGATTAACAGTTGTAAAAAGATTAGCCTCAATTCTTCCGCGCGAAAGCATCGTTTATTTTGGTGATACAGCGCGCGTTCCGTACGGTTCAAAATCAAACGCTACCGTAATTGAATATTCAATTCAGGATTCAAATTTTTTACTTAATAAGAATGTTAAAGCAGTTGTAGTTGCCTGCAACACTGCGTCCTCAATTGCAATACCAGAGCTTAGAAAAAGATTTTCAGTTCCCGTAATTGGAGTAATATTACCGGGCGCAGATATGGCTTACAGAGAAACCCGCAACGGAAAGATTGGTGTAATTGGGACTCGTGCTACGATTAATAATAACGCTTACTCAAACGCAATAAAAGAAATTGATAACAAATTAGAAGTGTTTGAAAAAGCCTGTCCGTTGTTTGTTCCAATTGCAGAAGAAGGCTGGACTCATCATCGCGCCACTTATGATATTGCAGAAGAATATTTAAAAGAATTACGAGAGAAAGATATTGATACTTTGGTGCTTGGCTGTACTCACTATCCAATACTTGCAGATGTAATACAAGAAGTTATTGGTAAAAATGTAAAGTTAATTGATTCCGGAATTGCAACAGCAGAAGTTGTACGGAACGAAATTGCCAGAATCGGATTAGAAACAAACTCAGCAGTACCAGGCAATTTAGATGTTTATGTAAGTGATATTCCAACAATATTTAAACAAGTTGCGGAACTGTTTCTTGGAAAAAAAATTAAGGATGTTGTAAAAGTTGATATATAGGAATTAGAAGATTTAAAATGAATAATCAAATTAAACCACGTTTAGATTTACTGATTGAAAAACTAAATAATGATTTTGAACTTATTTCAAAAAAGAAAAAAGATGATGAATGGAAGAGAGATCATTATCGATATTCTTTTACTGTTCATGTTCAAAGAATTTATGAAATGCTCAATACATCAATTACAAATATCTTACCTGCGGAAATAAAGGAATCAACAAAAAAAGAAATTATTTTGTTAAGAGATTATTTGAGTGAAATGATTGAAAAATAATTTTCGGGTTTATAAGTTTCATGTAAGACAACCCCAGACAAATTGATCAGCTTTTTTTATTATAGATTGCTTCGCTCCCAAAGCGTCACTCGCAATGACTTTCTGGCTATTCAAAATATTTTCTAATTTCATCCAGTTTATCCGTAAGCCCAAGAACGAGCATTAATTTAATTCTGGCTTTCTGTCCATTCAGATAATCTGAAAAGATTACTCCAAGATTATGTAAATGTTTTCCTGCTCCGGGATAACTATAAATGTCATCGGTTTCACCTGCAGGGCAGCGTGATGTAAGTATGATTGGAATTCCTTTTTCAACAGCGTACTTTATTCCTTCAAATGAAGGCGGTGGAACATTACCAACACCGAGAGCTTCAACAACAATTCCATCAACTCCGCTATCTGCAGAAAACTTAAAAAATTTTTCATCCATTCCGGCGTAAACAGTTAGCAAATCTACATTGGTATTAATTTTTTCCGATTGAATAATTTCAAGATGCTGTGGTAAACGATTAAAAATTACTCTGCCGTTTTGTACAAAT
>JBDTRQ010000510.1:0-2514 GCA_039931535.1 Ignavibacteriota bacterium | reverse complement strand
TGCCGGAGTAAGAGAGCCTACTCCCAGTTTAATATCTAACAGGCTCTCAAACTCTGACTTAGTAATTTTGGATTTAAGCGAAGCGATTTCATTACTTAGTTGATTGAACTTAGTTGATAGTTCGTTGTTTTGAGATTCAGAAAAATTATTGTTCAATTTCCCCGACAGATCGGGGTCTATGCTACGCTTCGATTTTATTATTTCATTGATTTCATTTAATTGAGATTGAATTGAATCGAAACTATTAAGTTCAAGTGGATCCTGAAACGAGTTCAGGACTAAAGGTTCATTAAGATCAAATTCTATGACAGTAGAAGAAGGATGAGAGAATTGAATATCTGCAAGACCTTTTACAGCTGGAGCAGCAGCACCAAGAAATCCAACGTGACGAAGTTTACCTTCGGGTGTAAGTGATATGCTTCTTTTTTTATATGAGCCTTCTTTTAATGCAGAGACAAATTCGGGGTTAAGTTTTTCATCGGGTGCATCTGCAACGAGCTTACCATCTTCTGTAACCTCAAGAGAAGAAACCCAGCCATAGGCAGGTGAATTGTCAACAGGATGACCTATTACAATTGGAGCTTCATCTTCTTCGGGTTTATAAGATTGAGCAATGAAGTTAAGCTCATCGAGTGAATAATCTTTAGTGACCCCTTTATCACTAATGTGCGTACCTGTTTTGAATATCTCAAATTTCATTCTAAAACTCCCAGTTTTGTGAAACCTTAATAATTTAGGCAATGATTATCATTTCCCTTACAAAATTAGGTAAATTCTATGATAAATCAAAATAATTAAGTATATTTGCAAAGGATTCCGTCTTTTGTTATGTAAAAAGATTGATTCTCCTTAATAATTTAAGCTGGGAGTATAAAATGAGGGTAAAAAAAGAAATACCTATCGAAAAGCAGGTTGAAAAACTTGCATCCTATGGACTAACCAATAAAGAAATAGCTGAGGCATTAGGCTATGATGAAAACACACTAAAAAGGAATTTTGAGATTTTTCTTACAAAAGGGAAGGGCAATCTCAAACAGCGATTAAAAAGAAAACAAGTTGATGTAGCACTGGGCGGAAATGTAAGTATGCTGATCTGGTTAGGAAAGAATTATCTGGGGCAAGCAGATAAGTTAGATGAGAATAATGAATATGAAATAGTGATCAATCGGAAGACGATAGAAGACAAAGTAAGCAGTAAGCAATAGGCAATATGCAATGAGGAAACAGATTGCTTTAGATATAGCATATCACGATAAGCAAAGAGAGATTTTTGATGCACCAGAGTGTTTTAAGGTTATTGCAAAAGGCAGGCGTTTTGGACTTACAAGAGGTTTTGCAAATTATATTATTGAACAAATGCTTAATGATGTTAGCCCTATTCTTTGGGTTGATACTGTTTACGGAAACATCGAAAGATATGTTGAAAGATATTTTGTGCCTGTACTTAAAGGACTGCCTAAGAATTACTGGAAGTATCGCGGTAACAGGAATGAGTTAAGAATAGGTAAATCTGTTTGTGATTTTAGAAGTGCGGATAATCCTGAGAACATTGAGGGTTTTGGTTATGCTCTTATTGTTGTTAATGAAGCTGGAATTGTTCTAAAGAATAGAAGTCTTTGGAATGAAAGTATTCTTCCTATGATATTGGACTATAAGGCTAATGTTCTTATTGGCGGAACGCCGAAGGGGAAAAACGTAAAACGAACAAACGAGAAACACCTTTTCTATGAACTATACCAAAGGAGCCTTCCCCCAAACCCCCTTCCTAAAGAAGGGGAGACTGATGCAATTAAAAAATCAGAATGGAAGAGTTTTAATTATTCTTCTTATGATAATCCTTTGCTTGACCCTAATGATATTGATGAACTTGTGAAGCAGATTTCACCTGCAATTAGAGATCAAGAGATATATGGAAAGTTTATTGATAAGGAAACAAGCGGCATTATTAAAGCTGACTGGTTCAAATATTTTGTTGATGAAAATGATATTTACAGACAGCAAGTATTCAAGAAGGTTCAAAGCTGGGATACTGCTTTTAAGAAGAATCAGGAAAATGATTACAGCGTTTGCACAACGTGGGTTTATACTAACACTGGTTTTTATCTGATTGATGTTTGGCGTGGAAGGGTTGAGTTTCCAGAGTTGAAACGAAAAGTAGTTGAGCTTGCGAAACTGCATTCAGTTAATGAGATATTGATTGAAGATAAGGCGAGCGGACAAAGTTTAATACAAGAGCTGCAACGAAATACACTACTTCCGATAAAACCAATAAAAGTAGAGAATGATAAAATAGCGAGAGTGCATAGTGTTACTCCACTTATTGAATCGGGGAAAGTTTACTTACCTAAAGAAGCACACTGGTTAAAAGAATTTTTAGATGAATTATCTGAATTTCCAAATGGTGAGTTTGATGATACGGTGGATAGTTTATCACAATTTCTAAATGCGATGAAAATTTCTAAAGTACCGGACTTAAAAGAGATTGTGCATCTTGAGCGTGGAAGGATTAGAAGT
>JBDTRQ010000509.1:0-19180 GCA_039931535.1 Ignavibacteriota bacterium | reverse complement strand
ATCAAAAGAAAATAAACCGAAATTTGTACCTGCTACTAAATTGTTATTATAAAACTCGATTACATTACATCCACCTGAAGGCAAACCGTTTGTTTGATTATAAACATTCCAGGATTCTGGCGCAGATAAATTTGTTGCGCCGACTTTTTGTATTACAACGCCAGCTTCTGTTGAAGCATAAATCAATCCATTATACAAAATGTTATTAACTTTAATATTGGAAGTAAAAGAACCGAACTTAAAGTAGGTATCGTAAAAGTTATAATTTCTTGAACTGATTAAAGAAATTCCAAAATCGGTTGAAACAAAAACTGTATCTCCAGTAATTGAAATATCATTTATTCGTTTTGTTGTTTTATCTGAGTTGTAAATATCAAGAACGGTACGAAATGAATTTGTTTGTTGATCAAATACATCAATAATACCATTTGCACTTCCAAACCATACTTTGTTGTAAGTATCAATTCCGATTGCGGTAAGTTCAGTTCCGTTTAATCCGGCAGCTTTACTATAAGTTTTAAATGTACTGTCTGAAGTATTAAAAAAATAAGTGCCGCCTTGTGCGGCAGTCCAAATACCTGTAGATGTAACAGCAATATCTTTTGCTGATTTCATATCAACATAATTTTGCCAGTTACTTTGCTGTTGTGGAAATAATGTGTTGGAAAAAAATAATACAACGCTGAGCGATATGATATTTTTCATTGGAAATCCTTATAAATTAAAAGCGTAAATATGATATCGATATCTTCTCAATTGTTGGGATAAAAATAGAATAAATTATTATTAATAAAAGTAGAAAAAATTTGGCCTATATCAATTTAAATAAGTCTGCCATCTCTAGAGCTGTTAAAGCAGAATCCCAGCCTTTGTTTCCCGCTTTTGTTCCGGCTCTTTCAATTGCCTGTTCAATTGTATCAGTTGTAAGCACACCAAAAATAACCGGCAAAGAATATTTTTGCGAAACATTTAGTATTCCGCTGCTTGCTGCAGATGCAACAAAATCAAAATGCGGCGTTGCACCCCTGATAATAACTCCCAAACAAATTATTGCATCGTATTTTTTCTTTGAGGCTAATCTATCAGCTGTAACAGGTAATTCAAATGCACCGGGTACTTTTACAACATCGATACTATTTTCATTAACACCATGTTTTATCAAACAATCAAATGCTGATTTTAACAAACTGTCACCGATAAAATCATTAAACCTGCTTAACACTATTGCAAATTTTTTTCCGCTGCCAATAAGTTTACCTTCAATTGCTTTTGTCATTATGCTGTATTCCTCAAAATTTGCTTTCTCATTGCTTCGATTTTAGAATATGAAATAGAATACTTTCCTAAATTTCCATAATCATTTCGCTCACCACCGTGAAAATCGGAACCGCCGCTTTCTAACAGAAAGTACTCATTAACAATTCCCCTGTAATGCTTTACTTGATGCGGCAGATGTGAAGGATGAACTACTTCAATTCCATCTAAACCTGCTTCGATCAGTTCAATCATTATTGTATCGGGTAGATGACCTGGATGGGCAATAAATGATAAGCCGCCTGCATCATTGATAATTTTAAAAGCGCTTCTTGGTGAAACGTGAACTTTTCTTTCATAGGCTGGGCATCCGTTGCCGATATACTTACTGAAAGCTTCAAAGTAATTTGAAACTAATCCGTTTTTAGCTAACACTTTTGCAATATGTGGTCTTCCTACTGCAGAATTACGAGCAAGCTCCAAAACTTCATCCAACTGAATATATAATCCAAGTTCTTTAAGTTTTCCGATTATAGTAATTGCACGTTTAATTCGTTCAGCTCTAAAAAATTTTAGATACTGTTCTAATTCTTTATTGAGCGGATTAAAAAAATATGCAAGCAAATGCACTTCGCGGTCTTTAATATCAGAACTAATTTCCACTCCAGGAATAACCTCAACACCATATTTTTTTCCTGTTTCAACTGCTTCAACAATTCCATCCACAGTATCATGATCGGTAATCGCGATGATATCGATTCCTGTTTCTTTAGCCTTTATAATCAGTTCTTCTGGCGAGTGCTGTCCATCCGAAAAATATGTGTGAGTATGTAAATCAATTTTGCCACCCATAAATCAATTAAACATTTCTTTAAATTTTTCGTAATCAGTTATTCTAAGTTTAGAGCCATCTAATTCAACCAAACCCTTTTTTGCAAACGAATGCAAAGTACGCGAAATAGTTTCTCTGGAAGTTCCAGCCATATTTGCCAACTCTTGTTGAAAAGGAAGGTTATCAATTTCAACAATTCCCTGACGAATTGTTCCAACATCATCAGCAAGCTGCAATAAAACGGTGGCAACTTTTCCTTCAGCATCTTTAAGAGATAGTGCTTTAATTTTCATAGTTGCGCTGCGTAATCTTTTAGTTAGTTCTGTTAGCAATGCAACTGAAACATCAGGAAATTTTGCAAGTAAATCTAAAAACTCTGCTCTTTGAATTATAAAAAGTTTTGAATCTTCAACAGCAGTTACAGTTGCTGATCTTGCCATTCCATCGAGCAAAGACATTTCGCCAAAAAAATCTGATTCATTTAACATTGCAAGTATAACTTCTTTTTCATCATTGCTGGAACGAGAAATTTTTACTTTCCCTTCTGTGATTACAAATAGTGCTGATCCAGTATCTTCTTCAGAAAGTATTACGCTGTTCTTTTTGTAAGATTGTAACACACCGGATTTTGCTATTTTTTGTAAATTTTCAGAATCCAAATCAGAAAAAATTGGTACGTTTGCTAGAAATTCTGTATTGTTTAACAAAATATTACCTCTCTTTTAAAATAATTTGATCAAAAAATACCCTTGATGCACCTCAAAGTCAACTTTATCTCAATTATAACTTTTAAGGGCTAATCTATAAATAAATCTTAAAGGCTTGTTTGTTGATTATTATGAAGGTTTTTAATTGTTTTTTATATCTTGTCTCTATATTTTAAGCGTCTTAATTTTTTCAAAGTTAATTTAATACGGAGATATACATATTATGGCTATGATGGCCAAAATGAGGAGTTTAGCTCCCGCTTTTATCCTAACAGTTGGCGGATTGTTCGTGCTGTTTATGGTAATTTCTGACTCAAATGTTTTTGAAATACTTGGCGGCGGAAAAAGAACCAACAATATTGCTGTGGTAAATGGTGAAAATATTACTTACCAGGAATTTCAAACTGCTTTGGATCAGCAATTAGAAAATCAAAAGAAACAAACGGGCAAGGAACTTGAAGAAGCTCAGATAGATCAGACCAGAGAGCAAGTTTGGGATGCCGTTGTAACTCAAAAAATATTTGGTCAGTTGATCAAAAAATACGGAATAACCGTTCCAGATCAGGAAATTAAAGATATTATTCTTGGCGATAATCCACCTGATTTTCTTAAACAAAATTTTATCGATTCGCTAGGCAATTTTAATAAACAACTTTATAATCAAGCTATTTTTGATCCACAAAACAAAGCGGCATTAATTCAAGCAGAAGAGTTGGTACGACAATCACGCCTAACACAAAAACTGCAGAGTATGATTTTAGCTTCTGTAAATGTTGGCGAAGATGAAGTTAAAAGAAAATTTATCGAACAGAATTTAAAAATTGAAACGGATTATTTATTAGTGGATGTAAATCTTATAAAGGATTCTGATATTAAAGTTACTGATGAAGATTTGAAAGCTTATTATGATAAGAACATGAATAATTATAAAGTACCGCCTCAGAGAAAATTAAAGTTTGTACTATTCTCGAATTCTGCTACTGCAGAAGATTCGCAGATGGTTTATAAAACTTTATCGAATGTTAAAAAAACATTATCAAGCGATACTTTAGGCTTTGCGCAGCTTGTCGGTATTTATTCGGAGGATCCTTACTCAAAAGATACTGTTTCAGTTACCTCATTAACCGGCGATGTTGTTGCAGCTTTTAATAAAGCTTCTGTTGGTGATGTTGTTGGACCTTTTGCTACTCAGCAAGGTTATACACTTTTTAGATATGATGGTTCAGTACCTTCAAAAGAAGTATTTGTTCGTGCATCACATATTTTAATCAATCAATTCGGAAGTGATGAAAAGAATTTAGAAGAAGCAAACAAATTGTATATCAGATTAATTGCAGGTGCAAATTTTGCAGCTTTGGCAAAAGAATTTTCTAAAGATCCGGGCAGTGCTGTAAAAGGCGGTGATCTTGGATATTTTGGAAAAGGTATGATGGTTAAAGAGTTTGATGAGGCATGCTTTAACGGAAAAGTTGGTGAAGTTCAGAAACCTGTAAAAACAAATTTTGGTTATCACATAATTAAAGTTACTGATAGATCTGACAAAAAATATATTGTTGAAAAAATTGTTAATCAGGTTAAACAATCAGCTTCCAGCAAAGATAAAAATTTTACGGCTGCGGGTGATTTTACTTTTCTTGCAAAGAAAAACGATTTTGAATCTGAAGCAAATCTATTACATTATACAGTACAGGAAACTCCTTTATTTACAGAGCAATCTGGTTCTATTCCAATGATTGGAGTAAACAAGAGATTAGTTAAATATGTTTTTGAGAACTCAGTAAACACTATTAGCGATCCCTTTAAAGTACCAACTGGTTATGTTGTTGTTAAGATTACAGAAATTGCAAATGAAAAATTTAGACCTTTTGAAGAGTTAAAAGAACAATTAAAACCAGCCGTTATCAGAGAAAAGAAATTTGAAAAGATTAAAACTATTGCAGATAATCTTTACAAAAAAATAAACGGAGATTTAAGCCAAGCCCGTTCAATCGATACGAACTATACTATTAAACAGACTGGTAGTTTCACTCCACAAGGTACAATCCCAAATATCGGCAGAGATTATTCTTTTGTAAATGCTGCAATGAATGCGGATTTAAACAAAGTAACTGAACCTGTAAAAGGCACAAGAGGTTATTATCTTATTAAAGTTTCTAACCGTTCTGCATTCGATTCGACTTTATACGCACAGCAAAGCACGCAATTACGCAGTACTATGCTTCAAGAAAAAAGAAGCCGTTTCTTAAATCAGTGGGTTACCGAAATAAAAGAAAGTGCAGACCTTAAAGATAACCGACATTTCTTTTTTGGTCAGTAATTTTTAATTAATTTTTTAAACCCCCAATTGCATTAAGCTGTAGTTGGGGGTTTTCTTTTTTATACGTGTTTAACTTTTTCTCTATCAATTTCTTAAATTAACCGTAAACTAATTATTTGTTCTTTTGTATGATAAAAAAAATAGTTTACTTAACTGGATTTATGGCTTCGGGCAAAAGCACGATTGGGCCAATACTTGCCAACACACTTGGATGGGATTTTTTTGATCTAGATAAATTAGTGGAACTATCTGCTAATAAAAGTATCCGCAAAATATTTGAGGAAGATGGTGAAGAGTATTTTAGAAATTTAGAAACTGAAACTCTTACAAAAACAACACAATTAGAAAATCATATAATTGCTTTAGGCGGCGGAACGATTGCGAGTGAAATAAATCTTGAGATTATTCAATCGGCAGGTTTTTTAATTTATCTGGAATCATCTCCGGAAGAAACGTATAAAAGGTTAAGATTCAAACGCGATAGACCAGCTTTGCTTTTTGATAGCGATGAAGAACCAAGTAAGATTGAATTTATGGAGAAAATAAATTCTCTTTTGCAAACGCGGGTTAAATATTACAACCAGGCTGATTTTAAAATTACTACAGATAATGTTCCAGTTGGAAAAGCGATTGATAAATTATCAAACATAATTAGAAAAGAATTTTATGGCGAAACAAATAAAAGTTAATCTAAAAGATAAAAGCTATCCAATTATTATTGGAGATAACTCATTAGCTAAAGCGATTGAAACAATAAACAAATCTTCAGTTTCAAAATGCTTACTGATAATTGATAAGAATGTTTTAAAATATCATTCAATGCTTATTAGAAAAACTTTTGCACTATTAAATTGCAAAGTTTACACTTATACTTTTTCAGCAACTGAAAAAAATAAAAGTTTAGCACAAACTGAAAAAATTTATAAATTTTTAATTGAAAATTCTTTTGATAGAAATTCAATTATTGTTGCTGTTGGCGGCGGGATTACTGGTGATATTGCAAGCTTTGCTGCAAGTACTTATATGCGTGGAATAAAACTTATTCAAGTGCCAACAACTTTGCTTTCTATGGTTGATAGTTCTGTTGGCGGAAAAACAGGAGTTAATTTTAATCAACAAAAAAATAACATTGGTTCTTTCTATCAACCAAAGTTTGTAGCCATATATCACGAGTTTTTATCCACACTGCCGAAAAGAGAATTATATTCTGCAGCAGGTGAAATATTTAAATACTCTTTTTTGGCTGATGAGAAAAACTATAGTTTGTTGAAGCGTAATTTGTACAAATTATTTAGTCGTCAATCATTCGATATAGATAAAATAATTTTTGCTTGTTTAAAAATCAAAACCAGCATTGTGGAAAATGATGAGAAGGAAACAACAGGGCTGCGGAAAATTTTAAATCTGGGGCACACATTCGCTCACGCATTTGAAGTACAATCAAATTATAAATTAAAACATGGTGAAGCTGTTATCTGCGGAATATATTGTGCTTTATTTCTTTCGGAAAGTTTAGGATATTTATCTAAAGAAAGATTGAATAAATTTCTTAAAGATCTTGCATTCATCAAACCAAAAAAAGATTTATTAGTATTAAACTCTAATATAGTTTTTCAATTAATGAGCACTGATAAAAAAAATTCAATGGGAAAAATTAAATTTGTTTTGATTGAAGAAATTGGCAGTATTGTCGTGGATGCAACTGCACAGAAATCGTTGGTTTTGGATTCAATTGAACGAATGAAAAAGTTAATTTGAAATAAAAAATCTCTTTAAAAGAGGAAAACTGTCAGGTTTTGAGGGCGAAACCTGACAGTTTGTGTGTCATTTTGGAGGGATGCTATGCTTAAACTATTTCGGATAATACTTAACAAGATCGATGCCATCTTGTTTTGTAGTGAAAAGACAGGATTGACCTCAGTTTTGTCGGTAAAAAGTACGTTATTGTAATTATTACAATCGGTAACATTTAATTTGAATGGAGAATATTGTGGAAACGGATATTATTAGTAATCAAATAGATTTTAAAGCTGAAATTACGAAGCTAAAAGAAAAGCTAAACGCGGTTATACTTGCTCATTACTATCAGGAATCAGAAATTCAAGATATTGCAGATTTTGTTGGCGATAGTTTAGAGCTTGCAAAAAAAGCAAAATCCACTTCTGCGGATGTTATAGTTTTTGCAGGAGTTCATTTTATGGCAGAAACGGCAAAAATATTAAATCCAGAAAAATTAGTTTTGCTTCCGGATTTAGAAGCAGGTTGTTCGCTTGCGGAAGGTTGTCCCGCAGACGAGTTTGAAGCGTTTAGAAAAAAACATCCAAACCACATTGCAATAACCTACATAAATTGCTCTGCCGATGTTAAAGCTTTAAGCGATATTATTTGTACATCCAGCAGTGCTGAAAAAATTATCAACCAAATTCCTATGGATCAAAAAATTCTTTTTTCTCCAGATAGAAACCTTGGTAAATATCTTATCAAAAAAACGGGAAGGGAAATGCTTTTATGGGATGGAAGTTGTATTGTTCATGAAACTTTCAGCGAGAGAAAAATTTTAGATTTAAAAGTAAAATATCCCGCAGCAAAATTAATTTCTCATCCTGAATGTGAAGAACCAATTTTAATGCACTCAGATTTTATTGGATCAACAAGCAAGCTGCTAAGTTTTGTGCAGGAAGATTCTGCAAATCAATTTATCGTTGCAACTGAAACTGGAATTATACATCAGATGAAAAAAGCAGCGCCTCAAAAAGAATACATTCCAGCACCGCCGGAAGACGATACTTGTTCTTGTAATGAATGCCCGTATATGAAACTTAATACTCTGGAAAAATTGTATTTGTGTATGAAAAATAAATTTCCGGAAATTATTATGGATGAAGAAATTAGAAAAAAAGCCTTGTTGCCAATAGAAAAAATGTTAGCAATGAGTTAACATTTTTTTAAGAAAATTTTAAATGTTGTGCCTTCGGTTGGAGTAGAATTTTTTACGAATATTTTACCGCCGTGATAACCTTCAACAATGCGTTTTGAAAGACTTAATCCTAAACCCCATCCGCGTTTTTTAGTGCTGTAACCGGGTCTAAAAACATCTTTACGTCTTCTTAAATCTATACCTTTTCCATTATCGGAAACTTCAATCTCAATATTTTTTTTACTTTCTACTATATCGATATTGATTTCCCCATTTTTAGATTCGATAGCATCTAAAGCATTCTTGATAAGGTTTTCTAAAACCCATTCAAATAATTCACCGTTCATTTGAGCGCAGCAAGTTTGATTACCGCTCACTGTTAAATTAACAGTCTTTCCGGTTTGTGGCAGTCTTCGATTAAAATACTCTGTAACTTTTTTAACTTCTCCATACACAATATGATTTTTTATTTCCGGCTTAGCACCAATTTTAGAAAAACGATAAGTTATCTTATTAAGTTTTTCAACATCGCTGGAAATTTCTTCTGTAATATCCAAAACCGCATCAGGTTTTTGATAGTTAAGTTTCATCATTTCAATCCAGCCCATTAAGCTGGAAATTGGAGTACCAAACTGGTGAGCAGTTTCTTTTGCCATTCCAACCCAAATATTACTTTGCTCGCTTCGCTTAATTTGACTGAATCCAATGTACCCTATAATTATAAAAAGTGCAGCGATAATTATCTGTAAGTAAGGATAAAATTTTAATTGTTTTATAAGCGCAGAATCCCCGTAATGAATACGCTGCAAAATAATAGTATCCGCATAAGCCACATTTATCGGTTGATGAATCGCATCCATCTCTTTTATAAGATTTTGAAGGAAAGATTTTTTCTGTTCAGCAGTAAAAGTGGAATCGTATTCAACATTTTTAATATCTAAACTGTTCTCTGGGTTTACAATATTAGAACTGTCTGTTAAGATTATAGGAAAATCTATCGGCTTAATAATGTTATCAAACAGGAAAGTTAAATCCACATCGGTAGAAGTAGAATTTGCAAGATATTCAATTCCTTTTGCATAAAGTTCAACGATGCTTCTTTCGCGTTCCTGTAGTTTATTTACAAGACTTTGTGTGTAGTATAAAGTTCCGCCTGCAATTGTAAGAGCAATTATTAGCAGAATAATTTTGAAGTTTACTGAAGCAGGACCACCGGACATTTTCATTTTCTTACCAGATAAATTGAAGTATTAGCTACAAATAAAATTAGATAAAAGAAAAGTAAAATTCATGTGTAAAAATAATAGAATCTTTATGTGTCTTTGTTTATGCTGTAACGATATAAAAAAAGCCGCATTGCTGCGGCTTTTTTTATATCATTTAATAACTAAAAACGATTATCAGCTGCTGTTTTGTTATAAATCCATTTTAGTTCAACCCAAGCTACTGGATCACCAGGGGTTCCGCCGCCGCGATTAGATATTAATAATTTTGAATAATGTCCATCATTGTCATATAAAAATACATAATTAGTCGAAGTGGTATCCGCAATGCCAGTAATCCAGGTTCCAGAAGTATTTAATGGAGAATCAGCTTCATCATTTAAATTACTTGCAGTGCTAACTTTAAATTTAGTTACTCTTGTCATTCCTGAACCAAGGTTTGCACTTTGAACAAGATATCCGTTTGAAGAGTAGTAAATATCAACCTTATCTTTATCAACACTGGCAATTTCGTAAGCCAATCCTGTAGATAAATCTAAACCGCTTGGTTTACCAGTAGAACCAACTGTTTCCCAAATTTTTACGGGTGTTGTAAATGATTGAAGAAGAATGTTTGAGACAAGCTGAACATTTGAGACTACTGATGTCTGGTTTTCTGAAACACTGACAGCAAAAGTAGTATCACTGTAATCCTGTAATTTTAAAGTTACATTCTTAACACCAGTACTAATATCTTTAACTGTGTCGGGCGTAAGTTTATTTGTGTTTACTCCATTAACCCATATTTGAGCACTATCTGGAATTGATGAAACAAAGAGGTTTCCTTTTTGATCTGGTGTTACTGGATCTGTGGTAGAATCACATGAAACCATAGCTAATGCAGCAATTGTTACCAATGCCATTAAAAATAAATTTTTCATATTTAGGTCTTTCTTTTTATTGTTATTATTTCTTTGATAAGTTAAATGCCAATTTTGATTTGTCTAAATCCATTGTAAACGTACCAGAAAAAGTTTTTCCATCTTCTGATAGATTACCATAATATTTACCCTGGTATCTGCTGTGCAGTAGATCCTTCATGCTAATTTTTAATTTAGAAGGACTAATTGTACCTGATACGTCCTGATTTATTGCTTCTCTGTAACTGATAGATATTTTTCCCGAAAAAGTACTATCGGTTTGTTTTGTGATATTAAGAACTGTTGGTCTGGAATCAAATTTACCTGTCCATTTTCCCACTAAATCAGGAATTTGTATAACAGGTTCTTTAATTTCAGGTTTAACTGTATCAACAACGGGAACCTCAACAGGTGCTTGTTCTGATTTTACAGTTGTTTCAGGTTTTGCATCGGGTGCTTCAGCTTTCTTTTCACAACCAAGAAAAGCTGATAAAGTTAGCATAGCCAGAAATGTGAAATATTTTAAATAAAGATTCATGATCTTATGTATCCTTGTTTTTATTAATTGATCGTTAGTTAAAAAGTAAAATAGTTTTATTAATATAGTAAAACTCATGCCACCATTAAATAGCTTAAATAATTAGTTAAAATGAGTTTTTATCGGGATAGATGCCTAATTCATTAGACAATACTACTTTAAAAAAGGGACAATTAAAATGTAAAAATTCAGTTAATTAGATCTCAAACGGTTATCTATTCAACATAAAAAGTTTGTTTACGTTTTGGACCAACGGAAACAATATCAATTTTAATTCCGGATTCTCTTGAAATAAAATCTAAATAATCTTTTGTCTTCGCAGGCAGATCATCATAATTCTCGCAGTTTGTTATATCAACATTCCATCCATCAAGGGTTTCATAAATTGGAGTAACAAGATTTAATTGATCTACATTTGTTGGAAAAGTTTTTAGTCTTTTACCATTAACTTCATATCCAACGCAAACTTTTATTTTATCAAATCCGCTTAATACATCTAACTTAGTTAAAGCAACAGAAGTAATTCCATTTATCATTTTTGAGTAAGCAACTAAAAAAGCATCGTACCAGCCGCAGCGTCTTGGTCTTCCTGTTGTAGCACCAAACTCTGCACCAATCTTTCTAAGTTTTTCACCGTCATCATCAAGTAATTCTGTTGGAAATGGACCGTTGCCAACTCGTGTGGTGTAAGCTTTAACAATTCCGATCACGCTATCAATTCTTGTTGGTGGAATTCCACTGCCAGTACAAGCGCCGCCGGAAGTTGGGCTGCTTGATGTAACATATGGATAGGTTCCGTGATCGATATCTAAAAATGTCCCTTGTGCTCCTTCGAGTAAAACAGATTTGCCTTCATCCATAGCGCGATTCAGATAAGCGGGTGCATCTTTAATGTATTTATCAATTGTAAGATCAAACTCAAGATATTCTTTTACGATTGCATCAACATCTAAACCTTCGTGGCTGTGTATTTTTTGCAGGATTTCATTTTTCTCTTTTAGGTTTGCACGAATCTTTTTTTCTAATTCTGTCCTGTCCAATAAATCAACAATTCTAATACCTTTTCTTGCGTACTTATCAATATAGCAAGGTCCAATTCCTCTTCCCGTTGTGCCGATTTTATTTTCACCGCTTTCGTTAATCGAATCTAAAAGTTTGTGGTAGGGCATTATAAGATGTGCATTGTGACTGATGAATAATCTACCGTCAACATCAATATTATTTTTTTTCAGAAGTTCAATTTCTTCAAGAAGGGCAGTGGGATCGATAACAACACCGTTGCCAATTACACAAATAACTTTTTCTCTTAAAATTCCGGATGGGATAAGATGCAGAATATATTTTTTATCGCCGATTTCTACGGTATGACCCGCATTTGCGCCGCCTTGATATCTTACAACAATTTCAAAACCCTTGCTAATAAGATCAACAATTTTACCTTTACCTTCATCACCCCACTGAGAACCAACAAGAACGGTTGCGCCCATCTAATTATCCTGATTTTGATTGTTAGAAATTATACAAAAGAAAAACTCCGTATTAAAGTAACACGGAGTTTAATAAAGACTAAAAAAAATAGTTATTACTCAAAGCTTTTTACGGCTTCCTCAACTGTATCAAAAGATTCAAAAATTGTAATAAGCTTTGTTATAATTAATAAGCTCTCAATTTTTTCTGTAACGTGTGCAAGAATTAATCTTCCATTCTCACGTTTCATAGTCGTTAAACCACTAATAAGCATACCGAGACCGGAACTGTTCATAAATTTAACAGCAGAAAGATCAACAATTACGTTTTTCTTCCCTTCATCAATAAGTTTGTGTAACAGTTCGTTAAATTCTTTAGTATCCTCGCCGCCCATAACATTACCTTTTAACTCTACGATAACGGCGTTATACTTCTCTAATAGTTTTGTTTTCATTAATATCTCCAAAAATTTCTTAGTCAATTTAAGTAAGCTTAATTACTCATGCAAGCAGGATTTTGCATGATTATATTTACTTTTTACCGGTTATCAATTTTGGTATTTGGACAAACAAAATATTAATTATTTTAGGAACCAAAACAATAAAGTAACGTCTAAACTATGGATAATGAACAAAAAGAGATTATGCAGCAGCCAAAGATTCTAAGTCTTGATGACGATTTTTCACTTATAAAACAATTTATCGATGGTGATGAATTAGTTTTTAGTGAATTAGTAAAACGCCACAAAGAAAAAGTTAGAAATATTATATATCTAACTTTATCCAACACAGACAGTGTTGATGATATTGGACAGGAAGTTTTTATTACTGTTTATAGGCATTTAAAGAATTTTAGATTTGAATCTCAGTTTACAACCTGGCTTTACAGAATTACTATTAATAAATGTAAAGATCATCTAAGAAAGAAAAATATAAGAAGCATATTTTTACCTTTGCGGAATGATGAACCGGTTTTTGAATCAATAAATGAAGACACTGACATTAAACATATTGTTGGAAATGCAATTGCAACTTTGCCGGATAAATTAAGGATCCCACTTGTGTTGAAAGATATTGAAGGATTTAGTTATCTGGAAATTGCTGATACAATGGAATGTGAAATTGGTACTGTAAAATCAAGAATATTTAGAGCAAGAGAGGCGCTTAAAAAAATACTTAAGCCTCTTGAAAAAGAGTTGATGTGATGAAAAAAAATAAAGATATAGAATTACTTTCGGCTTATGTGGATGGAGAATTATCCGAGTCAGAAAAAAAATACATTGAAGAAAAAATTAAATTTTCTTTAGAACTTCAAAAAGAATTATCTGAAATAAAAAAACTTAAAGAATTAACCGCAGGTTCGATTGATAGAATTTCTGAATCTCCATACTTTGAAACAAGATTGTTTGCTAATCTTAATTCAGAAACTTCATCTAAGTTTAATCTTAAAAAATGGATACCAATTACATCGCTTACAATAATTACTTTAACGCTGATGGCTGTGCTAAAGTTTAATCCAAATCTTATCGATGATTTAATCAAACAACAAAAAACTAATCTTTCAGGATTTTATAAAGAAAATTTACAGCCTTTACTTTATGCTGCTGATCTTACTAACGAAGACATTTTTAATTTTGCTGTTTATCAAGAGCTTCCGTTGGATAACAAAAAAAATCAAGTGCTAAAACTTGGTAACGATGTTAAGGGCAAAGAGTTTTTTGAGATTAAAAAAGCAAATGCAATAGCCAATGAAAACAACTTACAAAAATTTGTTGCTGCTCTTGATTTTGATCCGGAAGAAAGTAAAAAAATTGATTCGATTATAGGATCATATTCCGATCAAATTTCTTCTTTAGTTTTAGTTAATAATAAAAATGCTGTTGCGATAAATCCTAAAATCTGGAATACAAGAAAATTAATTCTTGCCGATATTCTCGCATTTGCTAAAAAACATGCATCATCCAATCTGAATAAAATAATTCCTGAACAAGCAATTCTGTTTGATAATCATTCAATTACAAAATGGGTTAATGAATCTAAATCATTAAAAGATGATCAATATATTTTCTGCACTTCTGATTCTATCTTTAAAGAAGATTTTGTTTTTGATATGAATGAGTTCAAGAAAAATATGAAAGAGATGACAAAAGAAATTGCTGAATTGAATAGTCAAAAGTCAACTTTGCGTGAGTATCACTTTAAAATTGATTCAACACTTAGTAAACAAAAAAAGAATTCCAATTGGGAAAAGCAGTTTGAAGTTTTTGTAGATACAAATCTTATAAAAGTAAGCGTACAAAATGTTGCAATGGATTTTCCTGAAATAGATTTTCCGAATTTTGACAGCATAGCAATTATAATCCACGAAGCAACACAAAACATCAGAACCGTGCGTCCGCTTTCGCCACCAATGACAGTTGGAAATAAAGGTTACGATTATGAATTAAATACCTTAGCGCCAAAGAAAAAATTCGGTACAGATGTTAATCTTGATTCCTTAATGCACATAAAAAATTTAGAGAATGATAAAAATCGTATCGAACAAAATGAACGAATGAAAAAAGACTCAGAAGAAAACAGTGTTCAATATTTTAATAACGATAGCCTAATACTTTTACAGAATAGAGAACTGAAAAAAGAAATGGATAAGCTTAGAAAAGAGTTGCAAAAGTTTAGAGAGGATTTTACTATTCCAAATGAATCAGATTCCGGACAGAGTAAAAAAAGTAAACAAAATATAAATCCAGCGGGTATTGATGGGATTGAGATTTAAAAGTCTATAAAATATTTCAATTACATTACTCCATTCATTCGAGATTTATCCACCATCAATCCACTCATTTTACCGCACTTCAATCCATTTTCCGCTCGTAAAATTCCCTGTCTCAATATCTAATTTTTAAGTTATTTTAACAAAAAAAAAATAAAAGATGTTACATTATTTTCAAAAAACCACACACAATTTGACGATATAACTTTAGTTATATTTAAGTGGCATAAAAAAAATAACATACATGGAGTTAAAGAATGGCAGAGTTCAACACCTCAATTAAAGAGCAAGGTGCTGTAAGTATTATAAATCTTAAAGGATATTTGGATGCACACACTGCTCCAATACTTGAAAACAATTTTGTTGATTTGATCGATAAAAATCGTTTTAATATTGTTGTAGATTTTAAAGAGCTAGCTTACATAAGCAGCGCAGGCTTGGGCGTGTTTATGGCGTACATCGAGAAGATTCGTGAAAGCAGCGGCGATATTAAGCTATCGGGTATGAACGAAAAAGTTTTTAACATTTTCGATCTGCTCGGATTTCCTTTGCTTTATGAAATATTCAAATCAGAAACGGAAGCTGTACAAAAATTTACAGAGAAGTAATATAGTGAAGACAAAAAAACTTAAAGTAAAAAGCAAAACTGAAAATCTTTCTCTCATCAGAGACTTTGTTAGTACTGCTGCTATTAATGCAGGCATACAGCCCGATGTTGTTGAAAATATCATTCTTGCTGTGGATGAAGCGTGCACAAATATAATCAAGCATGCTTATGAATCATTTCCTGACGGGGAACTGATTATCAAAACAAAATCTACACTTTCTCGTTTTATAGTTAGTATTACCGATTATGGAAAATCTTTTGAACCAAAAATGATTCCCGAACCTGATTTACAAAAATATTACAGACAAAAAAGAGTCGGTGGATTGGGTATGTATTTGATGAAGACTTTGATGGATGACGTTAAGTATGTTTCAGTTCCCGGAAAATATAATGAAGTGCTGTTATCAAAAAATATAAAAATGGCGCAAACAAATGCCAGATAATGAAAGCTTAAAAGTAAAACGTAATCTTACTGCTCTTGTTGAATTTAGCAGAGTAATTAACTCCAGCCTGGATCTTAATTTTATTTTAAATAATGTTCTTTTAACATGCCTTGGTAAATTTTTAGCTACAAAAGGGTTGGTAGCATTAAACATAAACGGCAAACTTTTACTTAAAGCTTCTAAAGGCATTTCTGAAGATAATATAAAACAATTTCCTTCTATCGATGCAAGTGAAGACTGTGTTGGAAGTGAAGATTTAGAAAAATATTTGGCAGAGAATAATCTTTTAGCAATTGAAAAGATAAGTTCATCAAACGAATGTGTGGGAATTGTTTGCCTTGGTGAAAAACTTAATAAGCAATCTTACATTAAAGATGATCTTGATTTTCTAAAAACTATTTTAAATATATCAGCATCAGCAATACAAAATTCGATGATTGTTGATGAACTTAAACATGTTAATCGCGAGCTTGATTCTAAAATTCAAAGATTAAGTTCGTTGTTTGAACTGAGTAAAGAGTTTGGATTATTTTCGGAATCCACAAAAGTAACACGCTTATTAATTTTTGCATTGATTGGACAGTTTCTTGTTCAGAAATATGTGCTGTTAAGATTTGAGGGAAATGATATTGAAGTTATCGAACCAAAAATTCCTGTTGAAGAATTATTAATCAACATTAGAAAAATTGATTATTATAAAATTGAAACTTCATTAAACAGAGAACAGATTGCACTACTTTTTCCGTCTTTATTTCAAATGGGAATTGAAGTTATTGTGCCGATGCAGATTCAAGGAAAAACAAAAGGTTTGATCATACTGGGTAAGAGAATAAATAATATTGATTACACAGATGCTGATATAGAATTTATTTTTTCTGTTGGAAGTCTTGCAATCATATCGATGGAAAACAGAAAACTTTTTATACAAGCTTTAGAAAAACAAAAACTTGAAGAAGAATTAGATCTTGCACGCGATATCCAAAGAAATCTTTTACCGCATAAAATTCCTAACTTTAAAAACTTTGAAATTGCTGCTGTTAACATTTCATCAAAACAAGTTGGCGGCGATTATTATGATATCATCGAACTTGATAACGATGATTACTGTATCGCAATTGCAGATGTATCGGGTAAAGGTGTTCCTGCATCTTTATTAATGGCTAACATGCAAGCGTTTTTACAAGTAATATGCAGGCAGAATACTCCGTTGGATGAAGCAACCGGATTGATAAATAATCTTATTTCCAGCAACACTTCCGATGGAAGATTTATTACTTTCTTCTGGGGAATATTAAATGATATGTCCAAATCTTTTAACTATGTAAACGCGGGACACAATCCACCATTGTTAATACGCAATAGTAAAATTACAAAACTTGAAATCGGCGGAATGATTTTGGGTGTTATGAAAACAATTATGCCTTATAAATCGGAATCAATTCAATTGCAAAAAGATGATGTGCTTGTATTATTTACAGATGGAATTTCTGAAGCAATGAATAAAAAAAGTGAAGAATTTTCCGATGAAGCTTTAGAAAAATTATCTTTAGAAATGGCTGGCGCTTCTGCAGAAACTATTTTGGAAAAAATACAAAGTGAAGTACAAAATTTTACAAGCGGTGCTACTCAGTCTGATGATATAACTTTGTTAGTTGTTAAGGTTAAATAAATTATAAGATGAAAAAATTTAAAAGAATATTTCTAAAATATAGATTAAACATTGCATCGGGAATAACAATTCTGCTGGCATTTGTTGCTGTTCTCGCTATCTATTTTTCCTTGGAAGTAAAAGTGACTTCCAACGATGAATGTTTATGGGATCCAATAAAAACTTCTAAAGATTCTTCAGAGTTATATTTTAATAAAGTTAAAGAAAATGGTGTTGCATGGAATGCAGGCATTAGAGACGGCGACCAACTGCTTCAAATAAATTCGGTAACACTTAAAAGTACAACTCAAGCTCAAGAAATATTAAATAATTTTAAGGCGGGTGAGTTTGCGGACTATACGGTTAAAAAGAAAAATGGGGAAATAATTAACACAAAAGTATATGTAAAAAAACTTATAAACTTTGGACTGTTAGCTCAATCAATAAGTGCATTGATATATTTGTTGATTGGCTTTATAGTTTACAGTGCAAAGCCTGATGGGCTTGCACAGCGATTATTTTTTGCAATTGGTATTCTTAGTGTTTTAACTGCCTCCATAGTTTTCTTCCCGATTGATAATATTTTCTTTATCAAGTTTATTTATGATGAGCCGTTAACCGCTTTAATTGCGGGCAGTGTAATAATAATTAGTCAAGTTTCTGTCCCACTTATTTTGCTTTACTTTGTTTGGTCATTTCCCAAACAATTTAAATTTGCTGCTAAACGCTTTGTAAAAATAATATTCATTGTTGTTGCAGCAATTTTTAGTTTGACTGGAATTATTCTTGCCGTTTCAATTTACTTTACAGAACTAAGAACCTTAAAATGGTTTAGTTTATGGCAGAATATTACTCAATTTACTTTTATGGTAGTTTTCGTTATAGCGTGGATCTCACTAATCATTCAATACATAAGAGTGAGAAAATCTGAAAATCGAAAACCGGTATTATTATTTGTTATAGCTTTTACCTTTGGTGTTCTCATACAATTTTATATCAACACAATTGCGCCTGCTATTTCAGATACTGTGTTTAATTCACCGGAATATTATTTACCAATTGTTCTTATAGTTTTTGTTCCTCTAACTTTTGCTTATGCGATTTTTAAATATCAACTGCTTGATGTAAGCATAGTTATAAGGAACACTATAATTTATGGCGCTGCAATGGCTACTATTGCAGGTATTTATTTTGTTGTAATCTATTTACTGGGGCAGGGAATCAGCAGGATTATCGGTGCAGAAAATCAAGGACTTGTTGCAGGTGTATTCTTTTTGATTTTTGCTTTTGTATTTCAATCCACAAAGGATAAGTTCCAAAGTTTTCTTACAAGAAAATTTTATCCTGAACAGTTTGCTTATCAAAAAGTATTAATCCAGTTCAGTAATGATGTTTCAACAGTTGTAGGTACTGATAAGATTTTAGATTTAACTACTCAAACATTTATCGATGCATTAAAGATTAATAAATTTGGAATTCTATTAAAAGATTATGATAAAGATGTTTTAGTTTTAGCGCGAGGAGTTGGATTTATAAATCAAAATTGTTTTATAGAAAAA
>JBDTRQ010000508.1:0-11183 GCA_039931535.1 Ignavibacteriota bacterium | reverse complement strand
GTTGTTGGCGATACAGTTGGCGATCCTTTTAAAGATACATCCGGTCCATCGCTTAATATTTTGCTCAAATTAATGTCAGTAGTTGCGCTTGTAATTGCACCTTTAATTAGGTAATTTTTCAGCGCTTTTTAATACATATTTTTAATAACCCTGCTCTTACATTCTTTTTAGAATAGTAAGGGTCTTAATGCCCATAGGGAGGTGAAATACAAATGAGAACAGGTATCTACGAGAGTGCCGTTCTGATAAATGCTGCGTTAGATGATCAGCAAATCGAATCAATTCTTACAAGAATTAAAGATGTTATAACCAACAATGGCGGAGAAATCCGTGAATTAGATAATTGGGGACGTAAACGTCTTGCCTATCCGGTTGAAAAAAGTAAAATTGGTTATTACGCCATTTACAGATTTGAAGCCCCAAGTGATATGATTGCAAAACTCGAAAGAATATATTCGTTGGATGAGCAAATCCTGCGCTACGTTACTCTTAAGCTTAACAGTGATGCAATTGAGCAGCTTGAAAAAAACAAAACCCTTTCATCTACAGTCAAAGATGAAGTAGTAACTGAAGTTGTTGAAGTCAAAGCCTCTTCAGATGAAGAAGCTGATACTAATACTAATAATGAAGAAAAGTAACTAATTACTAAATGATTTAGTTTGGAGGTTTATTAATGGCTGATTTGAAAATGCCGGAAATTAATTATGTAATTGTGGCAGGAAACCTTACTAAGGACCCTATTTTTAGAGAAACTACAAATGGTACTCCAGTGGTAAATTTTTCTATTGCATCAAACAGAAAATTTAAAGACAGTACAAATCAATGGCAAGAAGACGTTTGTTATGTAGGCGTTGTTGCTTGGAATAAACTTGCTGAAAGCTGCCGAGACAGACTTAGAAAAGGATCTGCAGTTTTAGTGGATGGTGAATTACAAAGCAGAAGCTGGAAATCAGATGATGGACACAACAGAAGCATCGTTGAAATTAAAGCAAGAAGAATTCAATTTCTTAACAAAAGATTGGTTGGATCAGATGACGGCAATGGTACTGATGATGATGTTAGCATTGCTGTTGATGAGTCAATTGATTACACAGAGGACTCGTTCGATAAGTTTTTATCTGATGAAGAATCAAGTTTAATAAAACAAGGTAGTGGAAATGAAGAAAGAAGTTAAAACAAAAAAAGTCTGTAGGTTTACTCAAAACGGTATTAAATATATCGATTACAAAGACGTTAAACTTTTACAGAAATTTACAACCGAGCAGGGAAAGATAATTCCTAAAAGAATAACAGGTACCAGCTCAAAGTATCAGCGTGAATTAGCTGCGGCTATTAAACGTGCAAGACACATGGCGCTTTTGCCTTATGTTTCAGATACAGTTAGATAGTAATATAAAGCCGGAGAAAAAATGAAAGTAATCTTAAGACAAGACTTTGAAACCTTAGGCAAAATAGGCGAAGTTGTTGATGTTAAGGCTGGTTATGCAAGAAACTTTCTTTTACCAAGAGGTTTAGCTTATGCTGCTCTTAAAGGCAACCTAAGAGTTCTTGAAGAAGAAAAGAAATCAGTTGAAAAACGAAACTTGCAGGATATCAGAGCTGCCGAGGCTCTTGCTGCTGAGCTTGAAACGGTATCGGTAACAATACCTGTTCAAGTTGGCGAAGAGGATAAAATCTTTGGAACAGTAACAACACAAATGATTGCTGATGCACTTAAGGAAAAAGGTCACGATATAGATAAAAGAAAAATTGAAATTGAAGAACCTATTAAGGCACTTGGCATTTATGGTGTAAGTTTAAAAATACACCAGAGTGTTAATGCTAAAATAAAAGTCTGGGTTGTTCGAGAGTAAAATCTAATTTCTTTAAAATTAAAAAAGGGAATCCAAACGGATTCCCTTTTTTTATGCCTAATAATTTCTGTTATCTAATTTTAATCTTTTTATCAGTTACAAGTTTAGCAATATGTGCTGTGCCTTTTTTGCTGATAGTTTTTATAGCACTCGTTGTAAGTTTTATCGTAACAAATCTATTTAATTCTTGAACCCAAATTCTTTTTTTCTGAAGATTAGGTAAAAATCTTGTCTTTGTATGATTGTGTGCATGTGATATATTATTTCCGGCAACCGGACTTACACCTGTTACTTGGCATCTTCTAGCCATTTTTATAACTCCTTAAAATAAATACTTTTCGATTTTTAGAGCAGTAAATATAATTAAATCATCCCAAAAAACTAAAAAAATTCGCTAATAATTTTTATAAATATCGAGTTGAAAGAATTATTAAGATTGGCAACAGATTTGTGAATATTAGCCTTGATTCTAACTCATAAAAAGCTATTTTTACATTAAAATTTAATAATCAGCAAAATATGATATTATGGAATTTTTTGAACTACATCCAGAGAATCCTCAAATAAGATTTATCAGCAAAGCCGTTGATGTTTTAAAGAGCGGCGGAATTATAATTTTTCCCACAGATACCTATTACGGACTTGGATGCGACGTATTTAACAGAGAGGGAATTAAACAAATTCTCTCGATTAAAAATGAAACCGATACAAAACTATTTAGCTTTATCTGTTCCGATTTGAAGGACATTTCTAAATATGCAAAGGTATCAGATTATGCATATCGAACAATGAAACATCTTTTACCCGGACCATACACATTTATTTTACCTGCCGCTAAAGTTATTCCTAAAAAATTATGGAGTAAAAGAAAGACTGTCGGAATAAGAGTTCCCGATCATGCAGTTACACTTCAAATAGTAAAAGAACTGGGCAATCCAATTGCAAGTACTAGCGCAACAACAAGGCTTGGCGAACCATTATTTGATCCATTTGAAATAAGAAATATTTTTAACGCACGTGTAGATTTGATGTTGGCATCAAACGCCATGAGTTTTGTACCTTCCAGCGTTGTTGATTTAAGCGGCGAAGAGCCTGAAATTATTCGTGAAGGCGCTGGAGACGTTAGCTTATTTAAATAATTTTATTTTCTATAAACTTGTGTGGATGACGCCTGCTGAATCGGTGTTAAGATTACCTCGTTAATATTTACATTTATCGGTCGAGTAGCACAGAATATAACTGCTTCAGCAACATCAACAGGGGATAGAGGTTGAATACCATTGTAAACTTGTTCGGCTCTTTGTTCATCGCCAGAAAATCTAACTTTGCTAAATTCTGTTTGTACCATACCAGGATCAACACTGCTGACTTTCACTCCTTTATCAAGCATATCTAATCTAAAAGATTGTGTTAATGATTTAACAGCAAATTTGGTCGCGGAGTAAACATTTCCGTAAGTATAAACTTCATGTCCAGCTGTTGATCCGATATTAATTATATGTCCGCTTTGTCTTTCCACCATTGTTGGAGAAACAACACGAGTAACATTCAACAAGCCTTTAATATTAGTATCAATCATTTCATCCCAGTCAGAAAGTTTTCCCTCAAAAACTTTTTCTAATCCTTTTGCTAATCCGGCATTATTTACAAGAATATCAACTTGCTTCCAATTTGATTCAAGAGAATTGAATTTATTCTGTACATCTTCAAAATTTCTAACATCAACTTCAAGACATTTTACTTTTATTTGATATTCATTTTCCAATTCGTTCGATAATGATTTTAAACGATCTAACCTGCGAGCTGCTAATATCAAATTTACTTTTTGTTTTGCAAACTCAATAGCACAAGCTTTTCCAATTCCAGATGAAGCGCCAGTGATGAATACAATTTTGTTTTCAAGAGTTTGCATTTTATATCCTTAATAAAAAGTTATGAATAAATTCCTGGTAAGATATTTCCACATTTTTTGCATTTATCTTTATTCAAGCTAACAATTTTTGTTTGATGCCAATTCCTTTCGATTAATAAACTTCCACAATTAGCACAATAAGTGGATTGATTTTCTGTATCATTTACATTTCCAACGTAGCAATAATTAATACCCAATTTATTTGCAATATTTTTTGCACGCAGCAAAGTAAGGTGTGAAGTTGCTGATTTATTAATCATTTTAAAATCCGGATGGAATGCTGTAAAGTGTAAAGGAACATTTACCCCAAGGCTATTTAAAATCCAGTCGCACTCATTTTTTATTTCTTCATCAGAATCATTTTCATCTGGTATTAGCAGAGTTGTTATTTCAATCCAAATATCTGTCTCATTCTTTAACCAAATCAGTGTGTCTAAAACATCGTTTAAATGTGAGAAAGTATTTTTGTAATAAAATCTTTCTGTAAATCCCTTTAGATCAACATTAGCAGCATCAATAAATTTATACACATCTTTGCGTGCCTGTTTATCGATATAGCCAGCGGTTACCATTACGGATTTTATCTTTTCTTCTCTTGCTATTTTAGAAATATCAATTACATATTCTCCAAAAATTGTTGGATCATTATATGTGAATGCAATTGATGGAGTTGAATACCTTTTTGCAAGCATAACAACGTCTTCAGGAGATGCGGTTAATGAATTTACTTCATCTAACTTTGCTTTGCTTATCGACCAGTTCTGACAAAACTTACAGCCAAGATTACAGCCTGCAGTTCCAAAACTTAAAATTTGAGAAGCAGGTAAAAAATGATTAAGCGGTTTTTTTTCAATTGGATCAATTGCGAATCCTGTTGGTTTGCCATAGCCTAAAGTATAAAGTTTTCCATCAATGTTTTGGCGAATGTAACAGAAACCAGGTTGTCCTTCACCAATCTCACAATAACGCGGGCATAATGTGCATAGTATTTTTCCGCGATCAGTTTTATGCCACCATAACGCTTCTGTCATTTCCTTGTTAATCATTTTTATATCACTTCAAATCTTAACCAATTAGCTCTGCTTTTTTCTGAGTACGGTGCACCTGCAGTAAAAATAATAAGATCACCTTTTATTGCTAAACCTGCATCAAGAATTAATTCTTTAGCATCTTCAATTGCAATATGTTCCTTATCAATATTTTCACAATACACGGATGTTACGCCCCAACGTAAACAAAGATTATTCATTGTTCCGAAGCTATTAGATATTGCAATTATTTTTGAATCTGGTCTATACTTTGATATTATTCTTGCAGTACGCCCTTCAAAAGTAAAAACAACGATTGCCTGTGCATTAATTTGCTTACTTATTTCAACAATAGCTTTACCTACAGAATCAAACAAGTTTTCTTGTAAAGTATCAGGTTTAATAAAATAATTTTCAGTCCTATCCTCATAATGTTGTTCTGCTTTCGTAACAATATCATTCATCATTTGAACAGTACGAAAAGGAAATTTTCCAATAGAAGTTTCAGCACTTAACATTACAACATCAGTCCCATCCCAAACTGCATTTGCAACATCAGAAGCTTCCGCACGTGTTGGAATTGGGGAGTTGATCATAGATTCCAGCATTTGTGTTGCAGTAATAACTAACTTACCCAAAGCATTACACTGTTTTATAATCGACTTTTGCAGAACAGGAACTTCTTGAGGAAGTAATTCAACACCCAAATCACCTCGCGCAACCATAATACCGTTAGCTGCAGAAATAATTTCAGAAAGATTATCAACTGCTTCTTTCTTTTCTATCTTTGCAATTACAGGAATATTTTTCCCTTTTTCAGCAAGCCATTTTTTTAATTCAACTACATCGCTAGCACTTCGCACAAAAGATAAAGCGATATAATCTATACGATGTTTGATAACAAATTCTAAATCTCTAAAATCTTTTTCAGTAATTGATGGTGTTGATAAATTCATTCCCGGGAGATTCATACCTTTTTTGGGAGTTAGAGTTCCACCAGTAACAATATCGCATTCCAGTGATTTTGTTTTTTTGCTTTTTATTTTAAGACGAATCAATCCATCATTAATTAATATCTGATCTCCAATTTGCGCATCATTAACTAATAGCTTGTACGATGTTGAAATAATTTTTTCATTCCCTTTTATATCATCAATCGTGATTTCTATTGTTCCGCCAGTTTGTAATTCTATGCTTGGCTTTTCTAATTCACCAATTCTAATTTTTGGTCCTTGAACATCAACAAGAACAGCAAGCGGAGTTTTTTCTTCCAAACAAGCCGTGTGAATTGAGTTAAATATCTCTTCAAAAGAATCATAAGTACCATGTGATAGATTTAATCTAACGCCATCAACACCGCCTAAAATAAGCTGTCTAATAGAGTTAACGCTCTGTGTTGCTGGACCAAGTGTTGCAAGAATTTTAGTTTTTGCTTTTGAAATTGATATTGCATCCATTATTTAATTATTTTCTTTGGGTTTTTATTCCCAATTTTTTTAGCTGATGGTTTTCTTGTATCGCTTCTTGTTCGTTTCTTCTTTTCTTCTTCGTTATTGGTTTTTAACGAACGAGATTTTGCGTATAACTCACGAATCTTATTTTCAACTTTATAAAAAACGGAACCTTCTTCATAACCTTTTTCAGTTTTAGTTCCCGATTTTACACCTGTAAGAATTTCAATTCCTTCTTCAACTCGTGTTATAGGATAAATATGAAAATTATTTTTTCTAACAGCCTCAATGATATCTTCGCGAAGCATAAGATCCTGAACATTTTGGATTGGGATAATTACACCTTGATAGCCTGTTAATCCGTTTAACTTACAAATATCAAAAAATCCTTCAATCTTTTCGTTAACTCCACCAATCGGCTGCACATCACCTTTTTGATTTAACGAACCTGTAACTGCTAAAGATTGTTTAATCGCTAATCCGGATAATGTGGACAGTAGCACAAAAATTTCTGTACACGAAGCACTATCTCCATCAACCATACCATAAGATTGTTCAAACACAAGATTAGCATTAAACGATAACGGCTGATCCTGCCCAAAGGTTTCTCTAAAATATCCTGAAATAATTAGCACGCCTTTATTGTAATGTCTGCCACTCATTCCAGCTTCGCGCTCAACATTTATTATTGTGCCGCTGCCTAACGAAACCGTTGCAGTAATTCTTGTTGGTCTTCCGAATGAATAAAAATCAGCATTGTAAACAGCTAAAGCATTAATCTGTCCAATTCTTTCACCATCAGTATCAATTAAGAAAATTTTATTCTCAAACATTTCTGTTACTTTATCTTCAAGCATTCCGTGTCTATCACGAGCGAACTGATATGCTTTTTCAATATGCGCAGCGGAGACAATATTAAAACCCTCGTCGGCAGCCCAAAAACTTGCTTCACGAGCAATGTCTGCAATCTGTGAAAAACGCAAAGATAGTTTGTTCTGTCGTCCGGCAAATATCGCACTAATTTCTAAAAGTTCTGCAATTGCAGATTTATCAAACTCTTTAAGTTTTTCCTGCTTGATTAATTTTTTAATAACCTGCACATAATCAACAATAACACTATCGCTTCGAGTAATCTCATAATCAAAATCAGCTTTTACTTTAAACATTTTCTTAAAATCATATTCGCGCTCGCTTAGATACGCATAAATCATTTGGCTGCCGATTAATATAACTTTTGTATCAATATCAATATGCTGCGGTTTTAATGATGAGGATGATAATGAAAACTGATGCGGAGATTCCTGAATTTCTAATTTATTATAAGTAAGGATTCGCTTTAATGATTTCCAAACGCCGGGTTCTTCAAACAAGTGCATAACATTTAAAACTAAATATCCGCCGTTAGCACGCAGCATTGAACCTGATTTTATATTTGTAAAATCGCTGTACCAGTTTCCTTTACCATCACTAACCTTTTCAATCGTACCAAATAGATTTGTATAAGTTGGATTTGTCTCTATTATAACAGGGTATTCACTTGTTTCGGTATTATCAAGTATAATATTCAAATCATAATCACGGAAGTAATCAATCATAAACCCTTCCTGTGTAACCTCACCTTCGGGTTTTAATCCTTTAAATATTTGTATATTATTTAAAATATTTTCTTCAATAGTGTTAAGATGTTCTAATGCAGAATTTGAAATATACTCTTCTTTTAAACCTTCAAAAATTCCACGTACAATTACCTCTGCACTATCTTTTTCAAGCTGCTGAAGTTTCTCTTGAAATTCCTGACTGATCTTCAATCCCTTTTTAAAAACAACCTGTAATTTTGGCTGATGTCCATTGTAATCAATAATAATTTTCTGTGCTGCTTCCTTAGTTAATTTATTTTGTTTGATAAGTTCTTCAAGTTGGAAAACAGGAATAGGCTGATTGTCAATCAACGGAATAATATCAGGTCGTATCTGTTCTCCAACTTTTATCTGCCCGAGTGAAAATCCTTTTTCTCTTAATTCCTTATCAAACGCTTCCATCAACTCCTGTTCTTGTTTATTATACTCTTCAACGATATTTTTTTTGCGGGAAAGATAAAGCTCACTTTCAAATGCGATAGGAATTCTTTGTTTCAAAACTTCAATAGCAGAATTAAGATCCTGTTTAAATTCTCTAGCCTGTCCCTTTTGAAATTTGATTAAAAGCGGTTGATCAGGATCGCGAAAATTATTTACATAAGCGTAATCATAAAGCCTGGGACAAGCGACACTTAATTTTTCTAACATTTGCTTTACCGAAGTAGCTTTGCCCGAACCCGATAATCCGGCAATGTAAATATTGTAGCCAGGGCTGCGCAGATCGACGCCCATTCTTATAGCTTTTATTGCGCGCTCCTGTCCAATTATACCTTCAATCGGATCAATATCTTCAGTTGATTCAAAATCAAAAATGTTAGGATCACATTTCCATCTTAGTTCTTCTGGTTTTAGTTCTTTATGTTTAAGAGGTTTTTGAATTGCCATTTTTTACCTGCAAATGTATTTTTGTGGAGGTGATATAATTCATTCTTATTTTTGTATTGAAAACTAATTAAACTATAAGCGAATTTCAAAGATGAATAAAACAGAAGTGCGTGCTAAATTTCCTTATTTGCAAAATGGAATTATATATTTCAATCATGCAGCAACCGGTCCCGTTACTTCAGATGCTGCCAACCGATTGTCAAATCTATTAAAAGAAAAAAGTGAAACAAAGATGAATGACTATTCATCATTTCTAAAAGTGATGGATGAAACAAAATTACTTTTAGGCGATATGATTAATTGTTCAGATGATCGAATAGCTTTTATTGACAACACTTCTAATGGATTAAACATACTTGCACAAAGCATTGATTGGAAAAGCGGAGATAGGATTTTACTTAATGATATTGAATTTCCTGCAAACGTATATCCGTTTTTAAATCAAAAAAAATTAGGAGTTGAAGTTGATTTTGTGAAATCTGAAAATGGGATTGTAACTGCTGAACAAATTATTAATTCAATTAAACCTGAAACAAGATTAGTATCTGTAAGTTTTGTTCAATTTCTTTCGGGTTATAAAATTGATCTCGAAAAGATTGGAAATTACTGCAGAGCTAATAATATTATTTTTAGTGTTGATGGAATTCAGGGTATTGGTGCTATTCGGATTGATGTAAAAAAATCTAAAATAGATTTTCTTTCCTGCGGAACCCAAAAATGGCTGATGGGAATGCAGGGCTTAGCTTTTATTTATGTTGATGAAGAATTCCAGAAGAAAATGATTCCCTCTAATGTTGGATGGCTTTCTGTTGAGAATGCCTGGGATCTTCTGGATTATAAAATGGATTTGAAAACTTCTGCAAATGTTTTTCAAGGCGGAACTCTAAACTCTTTTGGAATTTATGCATTTAACACATCCTTAAAACTTTTTAGTGATTTTGGTTTTGATAATATTGAAACTGAAGTATTATCAAACACAAAATATTTTATCAACAAACTTAAAAGTATCGGATTAAATTGTGTTTTAGAAAATTGTATCAATGAAGAATTAGCAGGCATAGTAACAATCAAAACAAATGATGCAGAAAAACTGTTTGCAGAACTTGAAAAAAAGAAAATAATTTGCTCGCTTCGTGAAGGTTTTATAAGATTTGCACCTCATTTTTACAACACGCATCACGAGATTGATAAAGTGGTTGAGGAATTACATAAAATTTGAATATCTTTAAATAAAAAAATTAGGTTACATATATGAAATGGTTTTACAGCACGATGATTTTGTTGATGGTTTCATTTGCGGTTTTTACAACATCAACTAATGCACAGAACAAAAAAGAAGAAGTTCGCATTAGTCCCAAAGCAGAGGTTATGCAAACTGTTGGTTTTACTGATGTTAGAATTGTTTACAGCAGACCAGGAGTAAAAGGCAGAACTATTTGGGGAAAGCTTGTACCTTACGATGCAGTTTGGCGCGCCGGTGCAAACGAAGCTACAAAAATAACTTTTTCAACAGATGTAACAATTGAAGGAAAAAAGTTAAAGAAAGGCGCTTACAGTTTTTTTGCAATTCTCGGTAAAAATGATTGGACATTAATTTTTAATAAAGTTGCAGATCAATGGGGAGCGTTTGAATATAATGAATCCGAAGACGCACTTAGAGTAAAAGTTAAAACTGAAAATGCTGTTTGGCAGGAGTGGTTATCATATACGATTAATCGAACTTCAATTAATTCCGCTGTGATCAGACTTGAATGGGAAAAAATTAAAGTGCCTTTTAAAGTTGAAGTGAAGATTTAACTAAGTATTTATTTTTTGTTGTGCAGGAAATAACAACAAATAAATACTCAAAACATAAAAGGGAAGAATCATTGTTAAATATTTTTCCCAAACTTGATAAGACAACGGCATTATTAATAAAAATAAAAACCATAGAATAGGAAATATTAATTCTTTGTTATAGGATTTTGATTTAATCTGAATGTAAAATCTTTTCATTATTTCGATGTTGATATAACATCCGGCAAAAAGAAAAGCCCACAAAATTATTTTCAATCCAAAATTTCCATATCCAAAAAACTCCACAAACATTTGATGAACAATTCCAACTGTTTTATAATCTGTAAATCCTAAAGTTGCCAATGAGGGTTTGACTGGAAAAAAAGCTAACAAAATTGCTATGATAAATGCGATTAAAAAACTTTTGTAATTCAGTTTTATCTTACTAAAAAAAATCAACGCTAACGGAAAAATATACATGATAGCAAAAGTCATATAAGTATTTATGTAATCAAGATTATATAAAGATGAATTTGGCACGATCCACTTTTCTATTCCGCTTGCTGGTGAAATGTTTTTCCAAATTGCAAATAAAATTATTAATGGAATTGGGATTTCCCATCCGGCTTCCTTAACTGCTG
>JBDTRQ010000507.1:0-2278 GCA_039931535.1 Ignavibacteriota bacterium | reverse complement strand
ATGATATATCAATTTCTCTAGTCAATCTTCCGGATCTATGTATAATAGTTGGATCAAAAGACAACATTAAAAGTTTAGAGGGAATATTCAAAGAGAAAAAGATTTTGTTCAGATATGTTCAGAATGCTCACGCATTCCATTCAAGAATGCTTGACCCAATTGTTGATGATTTTGTTAATGAAGTAAAAGATGTAATACTTAATTCTCCTCAGATTCCTTATACCTCTAATTTAACAGGGAGCTGGATTTCTGAAAAGGAGGTTAAAGATCCATCTTATTGGGGTAAGCACGCAAATCATACCGCTAGATTTAGTGATGCACTTGAAAAAGCATGGCTATTAAATAATTGTATATTACTAGAGGTCGGTCCAAGCAATACACTCAGTGTTCTGGCAATGCAGCATCCTCAAAGGATGAAATCCGAAAATCCTACTACTATTGCTTCTTTAAGAGCCGACTATGATAGTCAGTCAGATTTAAATTTTATATTGAATAGTATTGGAAAGCTTTGGCTGAATGGTGTTAATGTTAATTGTGAGAAACTTTATGAGAATTACAAACCTAAGCGTATTCCGTTACCAACGTATCCTTTTGAAAGAGAATATTATTGGGTCGATGATTTATATTCTCGAAGAGAAAATATTAGCTACCAACAAAAGTTACCACAAGAAAAACGCAAAGAATTTAAAGATTGGTTTTACAAACCAAGTTGGAAAAAATCAGTTAAAACCGCTGAGACCAATTTAAATACGGATTACGTTACAAACACAAACTGGTTAATCTTCTCCTCGGGATCAGAACTAGAGAAGAAATTAATTGAAAAATTAAATAAACTTTCTTGCGTTAAGGTAATTGTAAAAAATGGCTCTGGATTTTCATATAATTCTATTGATACTATAGAATTGAATCCTCAAAGTGAAACTGAATATAACAAATTATTTTACGATTTGAGCAAACAGGGTTTCCACCCTGACATTATTTTGCATTTTTGGAACTATGATGCACCAAATAAGCTCCTCAGCTCGGAAGAAGAACTTAAATCCTCCCTATATAGAGGTATCTATAGTCTGCTATTTATTGTAAAAAGTTTACAAGCTTCTGGTAATAATCAAAAAACTAGGATTGGAATTATTACAAAAAATCTACATGCTGTTTTAGGAAACGAAAACTTAGCTTCTCCGGATACATCAATGATTCTTGGACCATCGAGAGTTGTGAACAAGGAGATTGAAAACGTACTATGTAAATGTATTGACTTTTCTAGCCACGAAAACAACACAGAAGAACAAATAGCTCTGTTATTGAATAAATCTATTTGGATGGATGGACATGAAATCATTGCATTTCGTGAAAATTATTCATGGTCCCAATCTTTAGAGCAGATCAATATAACAGAGCATAAAAATTATGATGAAATAAAATTAGATAAAATAAAACCTGGGGGAGTATATCTTATTACTGGTGGAACCGGTGGTTTGGGATTGACATTTGCTGAATACTTCGCCCAATCCGAAAAAATAAAATTGATTCTGATTAAAAAATCTGATTTCCCGCTAAGAGAAAAATGGACCAAAGAAAATGGTCCTAAAGATAAAACAACTGAAATTATTAATCAAATATCACAGATTGAAAAACAGGGTTCAATCGTCGAAGTACATGTTTGTGATATTTCCAATGAATCAGAATTAAAAGCTTTGATTAATCAGGTAAACAAAAAATATTGGAAAATTGATGGAATAATTCACGCTGCTGGAATTATAGATGATGCATTACTATTGACTAAGACTCCCGAATCAATCAAACGAGTTTTATCAGCAAAAGTTTATGGAACTAGAAATTTAGCAAATACTCTCAATCTCATTGATTTAGACTTTTTTATTCTATTTTCATCAATTAATTCATATATAGCACCCGTTGGTCAAATTGATTATAGTGCCGCAAATAATTATTTAGATGCTTTTGCTAATTTGTATAAGTCATTGGGGGCAAATATAGTTTCTATTAATTGGCCAGGATGGAGAGAAAAAGGAATTCTTGCAGAACTTAAGGTCAGAGATGGTCTGAAAAAATGGAAGGAAAAAACTCTTGATGAGGCAATTTCTTCTGAGGACGGTTTGAAAGCTTTTATTCTGGCATTGAAAAGTGGTCTCAGTCAAGTGGTTATCAATCCCATACCATTGTTCCCTATTAACAATGAAATATACAATTCTAAATCCATAGAGTTTAACTCACCAGATCCGAAATCCAGGTTGATGAAAAAACCACAAACAGAAAGTTT
>JBDTRQ010000506.1:0-9122 GCA_039931535.1 Ignavibacteriota bacterium | reverse complement strand
AAATAGCAGACTAGATCTAACAAAAGCAGAAGCGGTTGCAGATATAATTAGCTCAAGAACGGAAGCTTCATTTCGTGGTGCAAGAAATCAACTCGATGGATTATTATCCCAAAAAGTTAACGATCTGAGATCACAATTGTTAAATTCTTCATCTTTTGTGGAACTGGAATTAGATTTTGCTGAAGAAGATATTGAATTTGTAAATCAGGATGAACTACTAAAAAGGATTGATTCGATAATAATCGAAATTGATACTCTACTAGGAAGCTATGAATTTGGCAGAGTAATTCGCGATGGTGTAAACGTTGCAATTGTTGGCAAACCAAACGTAGGAAAATCTTCGCTGCTTAATTACGTTTTAAAGGAATCCAGAGCCATTGTTAGCGAGATTCCTGGAACAACGCGAGATGTTATTCGTGAAGAAGTTTCAATCGAAGGAATCCTTTTTAGATTATTTGATACAGCGGGAATTCGTGTTTCTGAAGATTCGATTGAAAAAGAGGGAATTTTAAGAAGCCAGGAAACAATAAGAAACGCTGATGTAGTTATCCTTTTGGAAGATGTTCAGCAAGGGGAATCAAAAGATCTTTTTGTAGATTTATTAAAATTAACAAGCTCTGACAAGATTATAAACGTACTAAACAAAATTGATTTGAATAGAAATTCAGACATTGTTTCGGATGTCAAAATATCAGTAAAAACCGGAGAGGGAATTGAACATCTTTTCAAATCCCTTAGAGAAAAGACAATTGGAAACGAAAGTTACACTGAAAAAACGGCAATTATTACAAACTTAAGACATCACGGTTGTTTGAAGAAATCAAGAGAAAACCTTATAAATGCCCGTGAATCAATTCTTAAAAAAATGAGCGGGGAATTTATTTCTGTAGATTTAAGAAATGCGGAAATGAATCTTGCTGAGATCATCGGTGAAGTAACCTCAGATGACATTTTAAATAACATATTTATGAAGTTCTGCATAGGAAAATAAGTTTCAGTTTCACGTGAAACGGAAACAATTCACATAAGACAAATAATTTTGTTTCACGTGAAAAATGAAAAAGCGAGAATATGAAGAAATTTGATATAATTGTGGCCGGTGGCGGACACGCTGGCATTGAAGCGGCTTCGGCGGGAGCCAGAATGGGCTGTTCTGTTGGATTGGTTACAATGGATAAATTTGCTCTTGGCAGAATGTCTTGTAATCCAGCAATTGGTGGAACAGCAAAAGGGCATTTGGTCCGTGAGATTGATGCGCTTGGTGGAATAATGGGACAGATTTCTGATCGAACTGGAATACAATTTAGGATGTTAAACAAATCTAAAGGACCTGCAGTTTGGTCACCTCGATGTCAATCAGATAGAGTGCTTTATTCGGAAGAAGCGTATCGAGTTATTTCACAAACTGAAAATCTTGAAATTGTTGAAGGCTCGGCTGTTGATGTTTTGACTGAAAACGGAAAAGTAATTGGAATTAAAAATGCCGATGGGGAAGTGATCGGCTGCAAAGCTTTGGTTCTTTCGTCAGGCACTTTTTTAAATGGTTTAATGCATACTGGTTTAACTAAAACTATCGGTGGAAGATTTGGAGAGCAACCAGCAACAGGAATTACAGAATCTTTAGCAAATTTGGGATTTGAGTATGGAAGATTAAAAACCGGAACTCCGCCCCGATTAAGAAAAAATTCAATCAACTGGAGTGTTTTAGAAGAGCAGCCCGGTGATGAAAATCCACAGCCATTTTCCCATCAAACAGATGTTTCTAAATTTCCATTTCTGCCGCAAGTAAGTTGTCATATCACTTACACTGATAAATCTGTTCACGAAATTTTGAAAAAAGGATTTGCAGAATCACCTTTGTTTACAGGCTTAATTAAAGGTGTTGGTCCGCGTTATTGTCCATCGATAGAAGATAAAATTGTTAGATTCGCTGACAAAGATAGGCATCAACTTTTTTTAGAACCAGAGGGATTGGATTCGGATTTAATTTATTTAAATGGTTTTTCATCTTCACTTGATGCTAAAATTCAATTCGAAGCTTTGCATAAAATTGTAGGATTAGAAGATGTTGAAATGGTTCGTCCAGGTTATGCAGTTGAGTATGATTTTTTTCCACCGCAACAAGTTGATTTAACTTTAGAAACAAAATTGATTGATGGATTATATTTTGCAGGACAAATCAATGGAACGTCCGGCTACGAAGAAGCTGCTGCTCAAGGTTTGGTTGCTGGAATAAATGCAGCTTTAAAAATTCAGGGTAAACCAGAATTTGTTTTGAAAAGAAGCGAAGCATACATCGGTGTTTTGATTGATGACTTGGTTACTAAATCTACAGAGGAACCTTACAGAATGTTTACTTCTCGTGCGGAACATAGGTTGCTTCTTCGCCAGGATAATGCGGATAGAAGATTGATGAAATATGGTTTTGATTTTGGACTTATCCCAAAAGATTTATTTGATAAAGTTCAATCGAAAGAGAAAACAATTATCAATGGAATCAATTATTGTCATACTAAAAAATATCATTCTCGAGATGTTAATTCATTTTTACTTTCAGTTGGCTCAACTGAAATTGATTCAACCGAAACAATATCAAAACTATGCAAACGTCCTGAGATCAACCTAAAACAGCTTTTAAACTTTAATGGTTCTGCAAATGAATCTGTTGCTTTAAGTTTATTAAATGATGAAAATGCTTTAGAACAAACTGAAATAGAACTGAAATACGAAGGTTATATTGTGCGGCAATACGAAGCTGTCGCCAAATTAGAGAAATATGAAGATAGTAAAATTCCGATAGACTTTGATTTTGCTAAAATAAAACAATTATCAACTGAAGGAAGAGAGAGGCTTAATAAAATAAAACCACGCTCTATTGGACAAGCTTCAAGAATCTCAGGTGTTACACCTTCAGATATTTCTATTTTGTTGGTATATTTAAAGAAATAATTTTAAGGTTTTTGTATGTCGCCTGCCAAACAAGAAATTTATCTTAAAGAATTACACAGCCTTTGCTGGGATAACGGTTTTAATCCCGAGCCAATGCGTACAGAACGACTTGCGTTTTTTGCAAATCTTGTTGTTGAAAAAAACAAAAAAGTAAATTTAATTTCCCGCAAAGATGTTGACAGCATAATTGAAAATCATATTTTTATTTCTGCATACATCACAAAATTTTTACCGGAAAAAATTATGCGATTTGTAGATATCGGAACCGGGGGCGGCTTTCCTGGAATTCCGCTTGCAATTATGCGCCCGGATTTACGTGGTGTTCTTGTTGATTCAATCGGGAAAAAAATTGATGCAGTTAATGACTTTATTGATAAACTAAAATTAAGTACTGTTGTCGCAGAAAATGCGAGAGTTGAAAGTCCTGAATTTATTGCAGCGCACAAAGAATCATTTGATTTGGTTGTTAGTCGGGCTGTTAAACCGATAATTATTTTGATACGATACGCATTGCCATTAATTAAAGACAAAGGCTATATATTTGCAATTAAAGGCGGCAACCTGGATGAAGAATTTCAAAAAGCTGAATTGAAATACAAATCTTTTATAAAAAAATCTACCGTTTATGAGCTTGCTTACAAGCCATCAAACATCAGAAACAAAAAAGGAAAAAAGTTAGTCGTAATAGAATTACAAAAATAATTTTATACAAAAACGGCTAACAATAATTAATGAAATATTTTCTTTTCATTTTTCTTGCCCCATTGTTTTTTACAAACGCGCAAACCGATAGCATTTTTATAAGTGATGTTAACGACGCTTTAAAAATTAGCGCGGGTTTTTACACTTCTCCATTAAAATTTGATACTGAAGATTGGATTAAACTTTCTGCTGTTGTTGGATTAACAGGAATTGTAACACTTGCCGATAAAGATATAAGAAACTTTTCGCAAAGAAATCAAAGCAGTGTTGCAAATAAAATTTTTGATTCGGATAAATATTATTCCACAGAATTTGCAGGAATTAGTATCCTTGCATTTTATGGATACGGATTAATTGCAGATAATAGTAATGTGCGAAAACTTGCAGTTAAACTTACAGAAGCAACTTTGTTTGCAAGCTCAATTACGCTTATAACGAAAGTTGTTGTTGGACGCGGCAGACCATACAAACAAGACAACCAGTATTATACAAATCCATTTACTATTGATAACGATTATAATTCATTTCCATCAGGACACACAACTTTAGCATTTGCTTACTCAACAGTAATGGCAAATGAAATTGATAATATTTTTTGGAAAGTTGGATGGTACACCGCTGCAGGTTTAGTTGGATACGCAAGAGTTTATCACAACCAGCATTGGATTTCTGATGTAATTATGGGTGCAGCAATTGGATATTTTTCAGGTGAGTTTGTGAATAATCATGATCTAAATAATAAAGAAAAATTCTCTATAAATTTATATCCACTGCCGAAGGGTTTTGCAGTTCAGATTATTTTTTAATAATCATTTCTTTTATAATAGTCAGTGTTTTTTATTTCTTTTTGATATCAAACTGAATCTAAAAGGTTGGAATGCCGAAAATATATTTAATTGCTGGATGTAATGGTGCAGGTAAATCAACAGCCGCATATACAATGCTTCCTGAAATGTTAAATTGTAAAGAGTTTGTTAATGCTGATAACATTGCAAAAGGTATTTCTCCGTTCTCTCCGGAAAGTGTTGCCTTTGAGGCTGGACGTGTAATGATTCAAAGAATTGATCAGCTTGTTAAAAATAAAATTGATTTTGCGATTGAAACCACATTATCGAGTAGAACATATTTATATAAAGCTGCTGAATGGAAGAAACAGGGTTATGAAATAATTCTAATTTATATCTGGTTAAATAGCCCCACTCTTGCAATTGAAAGAATAAAAGATAGAGTAAACAAGGGTGGTCATTTTGTTCCAGACGATGTTGTGAAAAGAAGATATTATAGAGGGATTAAAATTTTATTTAAACACTTTACTGCCCTTTGTGATTATTGGTTGGTAGTAAATAACTCTCATGAAGAACCCAAAATGATAGCCGAAGGAAATAATAAACTTGAATTAGAAGTTTTTAATTCACAAATTTGGTCAGAAATAAAAGACATTTACAATGAAAAATACTGTTGAACTAAGAGAAAAAATTTTCGAGGGAATTAAATCCTCAATTGAGAAACTGATTGCTTCGCGTGCAAAGAATAATGAATTTTTAATTGTATCTAAAGACGGAAAAATTGTTAAAATTCCCGCCAAAGAATTAAAACAAAATTAATAGGGCTAATAATTTTACAACTAAACCGAATTTGCATAATTATCCGGTTAACTGCTTCTTCATCATTTTGTATTCGGAATTCCGCTTTAAATTGAAATGACTCAACAAAACAACTCAAACTTTTTACAAAACAGATTTACTAATAATCTAAATCAAATTATTCCATCGTTAGATTCTAAGATTAACTTTATTAGCCCACTTTATGGTTCATCAAAAAACTTTGCTGTTAAAGAATTAATTAATAATTACAACCAAATAGTTTTACTTTTTACGGAAAGCAAAACTGTTCATGAAATAAAGGTTGAGTTAAATGTTCTTGGCTTGGCTGATGATTTAATTGTTATAGATGATTTTAATCTTGAATCAATTCAGGAAAAACTAACTGAGATTTCTAAACGCATAAAATTTGTACTGATAACTACTTATGAAATTCTAAATCTAAAACTTCCAGATAAAGAAAAAATAACTCATCTTACAACTAAAGTAGCTGTTGGCGGCGATTTGAAGTATGATGATTTAATTGAATACTTAAATCTTCTCATTTACACAAAGGATAAATTTGTTGAAGCACCTGGCTATTACTCGCAGCGCGGAGCCATAATTGATTTCTGGTCGTACTCAGAAAAAAGCCCTGTGCGATTAGAATTTGATGGCGATTTTATTGAGTCCATTCGTTACTTCGATGGAGAAAGTCAGCGCTCATTTGAAAAAGTTGATGAAGTTTCCCTTGCAGGCGCTTTTCAAAATCAAAATGATGATTTTAATTCTGATGTGTTTAATTATTTAAACAATCCAATTTTTATAGCATCTGCCTATGAATTGAATAATATCAAATCCACAAAAGAAGAAATTGCTGCACCGATTGAAGTAGAAAAAAAATCAAACAAAAAAGAAAAACCTTTAGGCGATGATGAATTTCCTGAACCGAGTCATTCCGTTCTAATTATATCGGGATCAGAAGCTGAGAACCTGAACCAATTCGCCGAGGGTGAACAGGTTGACAAATCAAATCCATTTGATTACAAAAGTAAAAACGCAAACTGGATAATCGAAGATGAGCTTTCATCAGAAAAAAGAATTGAGCTCGGATTTTCTCCAGCGCCGGCAATCAATTCAAATTATCAAATCTTGTTTTCTGTATTGAAGGATTATGCAGAAAAAAGTTTTAACATATTTATTACATCTGAAAACGAACTTCAAACAAAAAGATTAAAAGAACTTTTAAGTGAAATAAATCCTGAACTTGAAACTTTAATTGACTTCGGTAAAATTAAAATTGAAACGTTGGCAATTAAAGAAGGTTTTGTAAATCGAAATGAAAAAGTTTTAATACTTACGGATTATCAAATCTTTAACAAACCTTATCGCACAAAAATTTCCTCATCCAAAAAGTTTAAAAAATCTAAAGCAAAAAGTTTTGCTTCGATTAAACGAAGCGATTATGTTGTTCACGAAGATTATGGAATCGGGCAGTACGCTGGACTTGAAACGATTAAAATTGGTGATACGAACCAAGAATCGATGAAAATTCTTTACGCAGAAGGTGGCGTTGTTTATGTTAATTTAAATTATCTCGCACTGGTAAAAAGATATTCATCAAATGAAAATTTAAAACCAACACTTGCAACGCTTGGCAGTGGCGAATGGCTAAGCACTAAAGCCAAAGCAAAGAAAAAAATTAAAGAAGCTGCACGTGAGTTAATAGAACTTTATGCGAAAAGGAAATCAGCAGTAGGATATAAATATTCTCCGGACACAGTTTGGCAAATGGAACTTGAAGCTTCATTCTTTTATGAAGATACGCCGGATCAAGCAAAGGCAAGCGAAGATGTTAAGAATGATATGGAGGCACAAAATCCAATGGACCGTTTGGTTTGCGGAGATGTTGGTTTTGGTAAAACGGAGATTGCTGTGCGCGCTGCATTTAAAGCTGTGCAGGATGGAAAACAAGTTGGTGTGCTGGTTCCAACAACAATTTTAGCAGAGCAGCATTACAATACTTTTAAAGATCGCTTAACGCAATATCCTGTTCGTGTTGCTGCGCTTTCAAGATTTCAAACAAAGAAAGAACAAAAAGAAATTATAAAGCTTCTGGAAGAAGGTCAGCTTGATGTTATAATCGGAACGCATAGATTAATTTCTAAAGATGTAATATTTAAAGATTTGGGTTTGCTTATAATTGATGAAGAGCATCGTTTTGGTGTTGCGGCAAAAGAAAAACTGCGCCAAGTAAAAGTTAATGTTGATACTCTTACACTTACAGCAACTCCGATTCCACGAACGCTAAATCTTTCTTTGCTTGGTGCGCGTGATCTTTCAATAATTGCAACACCACCCCCAAACAGACAGCCGATAAATACAAACGTTTCTACTTTTGATGCACTAAAAATCCGTGAATGGATTATGAATGAGTTGAAACGAAATGGACAGGTTTATTTTGTTCACGATCGTGTTCAATCAATCGATAAGCTTGCTGATTATATAAAACGATATGTACCCGAAGCAAAAATTGGAGTTGCACATGGGCAGATGAAACCATCACAGCTTGAAGATGTAATTCACGGTTTTCTAAATCGTAAGTTTGATGTTTTGCTATCAACAAAAATTATTGAATCGGGAATTGATATACCGAACGTTAATACAATAATTATAAATCGTGCTGATAGATTTGGGCTTGCAGAGCTTCATCAGTTGCGCGGGCGAGTTGGAAGAAGTGACAGACAGGCTTATGCACATTTTATTGTTCCTTCGATGTCTGGAATTACAAAAAAAGCATTGCGTCGTTTGCAAGCTATTGAAGAATATACTGATATCGGTTCCGGTTTTAATGTTGCAATGCGCGATCTTGAAATTCGTGGTGCGGGTAATTTACTTGGGACAGAGCAAACGGGATTTATTAGCGATGTTGGTTTCGATCTTTATGTTAAGCTGATAAATGAAGCTGTTGAAGAATTAAAGTATCAAGACTTTAAAGAAGTATTTAGATCTTTACCAAAGATAGAAGAACGAACTGATCCAACTATTGATACTTTTTTTGAAATTGGAATTCCCGTTACTTACATGCCGGAACAAATGGATCGCTTAAATTTTTACACTGCACTTTATTCTGTGAAAAGTTTATCAGAAATCGAAGAACTAAAAGAAGAGATGCTTGATCGGTTTGGAGTGCTGCCAGAGGTTGTAAAACGATTGGTATTGACTGCAACATTAAAATTCTATTCTTCGTTTGCATTGTTTGAACGAATTGCCATCCAAAGAAAGAATATTCACATTATTCTTCCACGCGGAGAAAAAGAAGAATATTACAAAGTTCGTTTTGTTGAGTTGATGCGATTTATAATGGATGAGTACAAGGACAAAATAAAATTCAATCAGCAGAAAGAAGTGATGAAACTTGTAATTGAAAACAGATTTGAAAAAGCAGAAGATCTTCTTTCTTTCCTAATCACTTTTTGCAGCAGAGTTTCAAAATTGTTTGGTAACGAGGTAAAATTAAAAATCAAATCCGAAGAAGCCGCTTAGTGGCAAAACATTTTTTCACCACTAACCTGCCTGCCGGTAGGCGGGGTCACGGAGAACACAAAATTACACTAAGAAACACATCCTATTTTTTAATTTCATTTTATTGTTGGAACTTTTATTTCCTTCAGCTCATTTTCTCCGCCTGTAAAAGTTCTCATATTTTCGGGAATGTGCCCGTAATCGCTGAAGGTATCAAGTTTCATGTTATCATTCGGTGCAATACGAATAATAGTTAAGCTGCAATTTGATATGCTCATCTGAAGCCACGACAATGGATCTACTTTTAAAGCTTTTGTAACAAAGTATCTGATAACATTTCCATGACAAACAATAATATCATTTCTG
>JBDTRQ010000505.1:0-15124 GCA_039931535.1 Ignavibacteriota bacterium | reverse complement strand
AATGGTTTTGCAGGTTCATCTTTTTCCCTCAGAATAAAGGGTAGTGGAATACCCGGAATTAATGCAGTAGGAGACCTGAACATTTCGCTTACATCGGGCGCCGCGGGAGGCAGTTATTCTTCTCCTGGTGGTACTACATCAGATCCACAAGTCAACCGAACCGGTTTAACAGCTGCCGAATTAGGTAATACATTTTATTTTGCAGCGACCTCAGACTCACCATTACCAGTAGAACTCACATCGTTCTCAGCCGTAAGGGAGGATAAATCCGTAATTCTTTATTGGATAACAGAAACCGAAGTAAATAACTATGGATTTGAGATCCTTCGCACCACTCAGGATGATGACAAATGGGAAGTGCTTGGTTTTGTGAGGGGACATGGCAATAGCAACTCCCCAAATAACTATACCTTTATTGATAATAAAGTAGGCAATACCGGTAAATGCTATTACAAACTAAAGATGATAGATAATGACGGAACTAATGAGTTCTCAAAGACAATAGAAGTTAATTTCAATTTTCCAATTAGCTTTGAGCTGAGACAAAATTATCCAAATCCATTTAATCCAAACACTAAAATCAGTTGGCAATCACCGGTTCCCGGTTTGCAAAATCTGAAAGTGTATGATATTATGGGAAAAGAAGTGGCAACTTTGGTTAACGAGTATAAGCAAGCAGGAAATTATGAGATTGAGTTTGATGGGACAGCATTAGCGAGTGGGGTTTATTTCTATAAACTTTCAGTTAATAATTTTGTAAGTATTAAGAAAATGATTCTATTGCGGTAAGTGATAAACCTATAATATAAAATAAGGCCCTTGATTATATTGGGCTTTTTATTTTGCGAATGGGCTCTAAAAGTATATTAATCAAATTCGAATTGTATAAAATTAAATGTAAAAAACCTGAAATAGTATTATGAAGAACAAAAAAAGAAAAAAAACCCCACCAAAGCCAAACACTTAATTGTCTTACGATAAAAAATGAAATTGTAAGAAAAATTAGAATTAGCAAAAAAAAGAAATATTAATAGCTTTAACGAATTGTTCTCTGAATATGAAAAGATGTTAAAATCATATTTATATAATAAATCGTGTTTATTATTATGAAATTGCTGCCAACCTTGAGTTCCAATTCTTTGTTTATCATCCATATATTTTATTCAGCCCAGAGCAATTTTTTTCATCATTTCGGATTTTGAGATATATTTATAGTGTATTTGGGATGGTTAAAGAGGAACCAAAATATAAAAAAGGCTCAAAAACGCTGTTTCCAGTTTGTATTTTGAGCCATTTTTTCCACGCGGAGAGTCAGGGATTCGAACCCCGGAAGGACTTGCATCCTTAACGGTTTTCAAGACCGCCGCATTCAACCGCTCTGCCAACTCTCCGTAAATCTTTGTTAAAAGAACAAATTTGAGTGCCAAATATAATTATACTTGCTGTTTCTACAAACTGATTTTTACTATTTTATTCCACACTATTTTTGTTTTTGATATGAATATTAAAGAACTAACTCCTTTCCTTAAATTACTTGCTGATGAAAGTACTTCGATTATCCGAAGGTATTTCAGAATCTCAATAAATGTTGAAAACAAATTTGATTTATCTCCTGTTACTATTGCAGATAAACTTGCTGAAGAAAAAATGCGTGTCCTTATTCGAAAGGAATTTCCTTCTCACGGAATTATCGGAGAAGAGTTTGGCAGCGAAAATTCCGATGCTGAATATGTTTGGGTTCTCGATCCAAATTGATGGCACAAAAAGTTTTATTGCAGGAGCAATGAGTTTTGGAACTTTGATAGCATTGCTAAAAAATGGTAAACCAATTATTGGGGTTATTAATCATCCAATACTAAATGAGTTTTTAATTGGGGGCAATCAAAAGTGTGTGCTTAATGGCAGTAAAGTTGAGATGAGAAATTGTTCTTTGGTAAATCAGGCAACTATATTAACTACTGATCATCTTAATATTGGCAAGTATCAAAATCAAAAAAAGTTTAATGAACTAACAAAAATGGTTAAGCTCTACCGAAATTGGGGTGATTGTTACGGCTACTATCTTTTGGCAACAGGTTTTGCTGATATAATGATTGATCCGATTATGAGTGCTTGGGATTCTATGGCATTGATTCCAATTATAAATGGTGCTGGTGGTAAGATTACCGATTATCAAGGTAACGATCCAACTATTGGAAATAGTATTGTTGCATCAAATAAAAATATTCACTTAGAGGTTATTAAAATTTTGAATAGCTAATTGTTATCCTCGAAAAAAAGCTGCAAGAATTATTGTTAATACCGCACTAACTATTGGTAAAAATTTAAATCTACTACTTCTAAAAATTATTATCAGTGTTATAACCCATATAAAAAAGATTGTTAAATCACTCCATAAAAAAAGCCGAGTTATGGGCGGGATGGAAGTATTTATAAATCCAAATTTGTAGGTAAGATAAAGTGGATTTATCAAAGCAATAAGAGTTAGAAAAAACACAACAGTAAAAATTCCAAATACCTTGGATTTTTTCCCATCATTAAAAAATTCTAATCCTGTTCTAGCGGCTAAAATCAATCCCAAATACAAGAATAAATATTCAAGAATATTTATTGTAGAAGGAATTTTTCCCCAAAAAGTTAAAGTTAAATTCGTTTTGTGATTATCAGGCAAGGAAAAAGTTTTGTTGTTGTAATACAGTTCAACATAATAATTTAATTTATGCTCTGGTTTTAACCCAGGTATATCTCCAAACAATATCAAGTTAGATTTTTTTAATTCTTTTGATTTCCAATTGATATCCTTATCACTTTTCCAAAATAATTTTCCTGTTACCTCAGCAACATCTGTACGTATTATTACTTTATAATCATCTTTACCGTAATGTACTTTCTCAAATCTATAGGAAACTTTTTTACCATCAATTCCAAAAGTGGATGTTATTGGATAATCTTTATCAAGAATATTACCGATGTAAACAGCCATAAATGCAATTACAAATGAGGCTATCCACAAAATTATAATTTGTTTTTTCATTTTTTGTTTGAATTATTTTGTGGGCAAAGTTAAGAAGATTCTGTACTTGCAAAAAGTTTAAAACATAAAACCTTCGAGGCTTTTAAAACCTCGAAGGTTTGAGTAATCTAAAAAAAGCTTGTGAAGATATATTTTGCTAAAGCGAAGTTCCGATTTTAAATCTAAGGTTTACAAATATTTTAGTAAACCCAAATCCGCCTTTATCCAATCTTGATAAGCTTGCAGAAGGACCAATTGCAAAAGCACTAAAGCCCCATCCTTCCATAATCTTTTGAACTAAAAGATTAATATTGTATTGAGGTTCACGATATTTACTTCCAGGCATTCCATCAAAACCAAGATCAAAGGTGCTGCCGGCAAGTGAAGCTTCGCGCAATGCAAATCCAAAATGCCATTCATCAAGATACTGTGCAACATAGGCTCTGCCTCTTGTTGATCCAAGAACTGAAAGGGGATAACGAAATTCCCAATTGAGATAAGATTGTTGGTTATCAATAATTCTTGCTTGATATTTTGCCGTTGAATCAGGATTTAAGACAGTAGATCCTTCACTAACATCTAAATACCTGGCACGTTTACCAGCACCAATTTTTGAAGTGGATTTGAAGTAACCGAATTCAAAAAAATTACCAAAGGGAACAACATAATTAACTTGAAAGCCTTCGCTAAAAATGGTGTTATTTTGATTTTGAGTTTTTACAGCCTCAATCATTGCATCAATGTGGCTAAAAATTCCTGCTTTTACTCCAAGTATGTGGAAATTAACTTCTATCATATTTGTTTCAAGTGCGCCGGAGTATGGTGTTCCGATACCGAGTGATAATCCTACATCTTGTTTTAAAGATAATCCAAGTCTTTCTCCACCCTGTAATTGAAAGAATGGGTTTATATAACCAAGTGTTGGTGATATTTGCATTTTAGTTGGTGGTTGTGTTAATTTGGTGATTCTTATTTTTTGAAATACTCTTGTAAAAACACTTCCGTAGTTAATATCTTCTTCAAGATTTAATTTGAATGGGTACGTAATAACTCTTGCTCGTAATTCTGGTGGAACGGCAAGAAAAGGATAAAGTACACTTTTTATTGAAATAGTTTGATTATTCGCATCTCTCAAATCCACTACTATTTCTGCTTTTGGATCAGGCGGATCTATAAAAAGAGCCGTCTGTATATTGATGAACAAGCTATCATCCAATGGTTCCATTTGATAATATCTTATCTGCTCTTCTTCTTCCTGCGCAAAGATAGAATTAAATCCGAGATTGAATGCAAAAATTAAGAATACAACAATTAGCCTAGATGCTTTCATTTTATTTTATACCTGATAGATTAATTAGAAAACTCTGTAAAGAAAAACGAATCGCCAACCTGAACTCGATCTTTTGATCTTTCATCTACAGCAGTAAAGAAAAAGTTTACTTTGTATCTGCCGTCCGATTCCCGCAAGTTACCGTTTTTATCCAACCAACTATCAAATGCATTTTCTGTTGATGCGATTTTTAGTGAGACGTTGTATATAATATTTCCGTTGCTGTCTTTGGTCGGACCTGAAACTGCGATTGGTCCAGTATAAGTTATTTTTAATTGATCTGGTCTTTGATCGATAATTGTAACTTTAAATGCGGTTATGCGTTGTAAATCTTTTACATAAATATCCGCTGAGTTCATTTTTGTGGTAACTCGTTCAATTTTTATTTCAGGAGCTTTGTTTGGAAGAACTTTTATTCTTTCTTCCTGCGATCCAAATTTTAATACAACTTCTGTTTGATCTGTTAGATCAAATTTCTTTTCCTGTCCTGCAGGGACAATTACAATCGGAGTATTCATATTTTTAGGATCATAAATGCTTGTGGGTACCGTTCCAGTATTTCTTGCAACATTCCACGTGTATTGGATAAATGTTTGTTTTACAGAAACAGGAGACTGCATTTGTACTTGTTCTTGAACAACTTCTTGCTTTGGAGCCTCCTCTTTTGGAGGTGGAACATAATCTTTGATTGTTTCTAATTTTCTGTTTAACTCTGCTAACTGTTGTCTCATATGTTCATTTTCAACTACAACATTTGGATCAATTTTTATTGAAAAATCTATACCGAGCGAATAAAGGGAATCTAATACGGCAATAAGAGAATCTCTAACAGATTTTTGGACTGTGTTCTCTTCAAGCGCAACTCTCCGTAAATCAAGATCTGCCCCTTTAAGCGCAAGCACTGTAATAACAAAGATGTACAACACCTGGTAAATAACAAATTTACTGTCTCTGTTTTTGTTTATCATTTTAAAATCTTTTTTATTTCTTTAATACAATTGCTTCTAAGTGTTTTAATCCGGTTAATGTTTTTTCATCGCCCAAAGATTGTGAAGCTTGATTTAATGCATTTGCCAAACCGCTAAGCTCAACTATTTTTTGTGAACTTACGCTTTCAATCTGATTAACTTTATCTGCAAGCACACTTATAGAAGTGAAATTTTTGTTCATTATTTCACTAAGCTTTGCTGATTGTTCAACGAGCAATTTGAATTTTTCAACATCAGCAAGAGAAAGTTCTGTAACACCAACACCTGAATCGCCTCTGTTAAACTGCTTTAAAATGTTTTTGGAATTTTCAACTTGTATCCTTGAAAAATATTTATCTCTTATGTCTGAAACGTGATTTACAACTGTTTGGAATTCAACACCAAGTTGATCCAATACAGGCTCAAAAAGTTTACCGAGTGCAAGAACTATCAAAGCTTTTACTTCAAATGGAACGGATAATCCTAAAAATACTTCTTCACCAAGTTTAATACTTATTAAAAGTATTGCTGCTCCTATAAGTGGAAGTGCAGTTGCCACACTATCAATTATACTTGTGTAAGAATTAATTATTCTATCAATTGTTCCTGAGGCAGGCGTTCTGATTATTTCTAACTTTAATTTGTTAAATGCTAAAAATGCCATCAAAACAAAAAACGAATACGCAACTAAGGGGAGCCACCAAAATCTAAACGGTATAACATCAAAGGCTACGGGCTGCCATGTTGGGAAAAGTGATTTTGCCAGATCAATCGTGATGTTACCTAAAATCGGTACTTCAGATAGATCTAGGAAAAATGATATAAATAAGGCAAATAATGATATGATTGCTGGTTTTAATATTACTGTAAATTTTATCTTTCCTACAGCCGATTTGGTGTATTCCTCAAGTTCTAATTCAAGTTCATTGTTTGCTACATCGGGGTTCAAAAGATTTTTAGCTGTGCTGTCTTTTAGTTTTATTGTTGTGTTTGTCATCAGTTTCCTCAATTTTTCTGTTTAAATCTCTATTTATTAGATTTGCTTAAAATTTAATTTTCAACAAACCCAAACGGATTATGTTTAAGACAATTATCATACCAATGTTCCTTTTATGTTTTTAATGTTTGGAATTATCTTTTTTTTGAAGCGTTTAATCATTACTAAAAAACATCATTTTCAATTAAATATCGGGTTATTTTATAGTACAAAATAATCTAATGTATTAAAATATTGAATTACTAGACAATAATATATTCAATCTGAATAAAAATTTTTATTTAGTTGTTAAACTGGATACAATAGGTTAAAAATTCTTTACACTTCCGTAATTATTACCTGAAAAATTCAAATTATTTTTTTAGAAATATTAATTCTTAATTGACATCTGTTTTATTTCTATCTTTAAAGCAAGGCTTTTAATAATTTTAATCATTAGTATAAAGTGGAAATGAAACTCAGTAATAACCCAAGATTGTTTGAAATAAATGCTCGTATCTGGATAAAACGATTTGGCAGTGATTGTACTCTTGCATCTGTACCGGATGAAGAAGTATCTAAGTGGAAAGAGCTTGGTATTAATATGATCTGGCTGATGGGCGTTTGGGAAAATAACAAATCCGCAATTGATGAATATTGTTTTGAACCTGATCTTATTTCATCATACAACAATGCTTTAAGGGATTGGCAAAAAGAAGATGTTATCGGTTCGCCATATTCCATTGATAAGTACGAAGTAAATTCTTTACTCGGAACCAAAGATGATTTGCTAGCTTTCAAGAAAAGATTAAATGATGCAGGAATAAAACTTATACTTGATTTTGTTTGCAATCACTTTAGCGCTAAATCATCATTGATTTGGACTAACAAAGAAATTTTTCTTCCCGCAGATGAATATATTTTTAAGAATGATCCTTATACATTTTATCCATCGCCAGCCAATAGTAGAGAATATCTTGCACATGGTCGCGATCCATTATTTCCACCTTGGAAAGATACTGCGCAAGTAAATTTTTACAGCACAGAAGCGCGTAAATATCTCACTTCTGTTTTGATCGAACTCACTGAACTTTGTGATGGAGTTAGATGCGATATGGCAATGCTGCCGCTTAATAATATTTTTTATAATACGTGGATAGGTGTTCTTAAAAAATATGGATTTGAAAAACCTGAAAAAGAATTTTGGGAAGAAGCAATCACATCTGTAAAAAATAAGAGAGGTGATTTTATTTTTATTGCAGAAACTTATTGGAATCTTGAATGGCAATTACAAAATCTTGGTTTTGATTTTACTTATGATAAACCCTTAACGGATAGACTTGCCGCAGACGATGTTCACAGTATTGTGGAGCATTTACAAGCGGAAAAAGATTATCAACAAAAATCGGTTAGATTTTTAGAAAACCATGATGAAGAACGCGCGATAATAAAATTTGGAAGAGAAAGATCAATTGCAGCAGCAGTTATTATAAGTACAATTTCTGGAATTGCATTTTATTTTGATGGACAGTGCGAAGGAAGAAAAATTAAATTACCTGTGCAGCTTGGCAGAGAACCTGAAGAAAAGAAGGATGAAAAGATAAAAGAGTTTTATCGCAATCTATTTAACATCACAAAAGCAGATGTGTTTAGAAACGGAAACTGGAAATTGCTCGAAACTAATTCTGCTGCGGATAATGATTATACTTATGATAATTTGCTCGCGTGGGAATGGCGCTTAGATAATGAGCTAAGAATTGTTGTTGTAAATTATAATAGTTCAACATCGCGGTGCAGATTAAGGTTTGATGTAAAACCCAATTCCGATGAATTAGTTTTATCAGATTTACTTAATCAAACAACTTATAAACGCTCCGTAAAAGAAATTTTAGAAAAAGGATTGTTTGTTGAGCTTAAAGCTTTTAACAGTCACATCTTTTCTTATACCGAATCTGTATCTGATAAAACGTAAATCACAAACTGAAAACCGGAATAATTTCTACCTTATTATTCCTTTTAATTTTAAAGATTCATTTTTATGTTAATGAAACCAAATAATAATTAAGACATCTTACAGAAAGAATTATGGCAAAAAAAAATAACAATTCATCTCGAGAAAGAAAGATCGGAAAACAGGTTGTTGATAAAAAACCTGGAATGGATCCAAAGTTAAAAAGCACAATCTGGACTGTGATTACTATAATCACTTTACTTATATTTTTTATAGTGAACAATACCAGAACCGAACCTGAAGAAGGTCCATATCCACCAAATTATACACCCGCACAAAATAATCCTGCAAAATAAATTTAAAAAGAAAGGACAATATGAAGATGACAAAAACGGTAGCATTAATTTTGATAATACTTAGCTTTAATATTATTGGCTGTGATAAAAGTAATGATAAAAAGGGAAACTTAAATTCTGAAAATAACAGTAGCACTACCACTACAGAAAATTCTCCGGATGTAATTACATCTAATGATAAAGCCCCTGATTTTGCATTAAAATCTTTTGATGGCAAAACAGTTAAACTTTCTGATTATAAAGGCAAAGTTGTAATTATAGATTTTTGGGCAACATGGTGTCCGCCATGCAGAAAAGGAATTCCCGATTTAATTTCAATCCAAAAGGATTTTAAAGATGATCTTGTGGTTATTGGTATTTCATTAGATGGTGAAAAAACTATAAAAGATGTACCTGGATTTGTAAAAAGTTACGAAATCAATTATCCAATTGTTTATGGTGATGAAAAAGTGGTTGCGGCTTACGGCGGAATTGAAGCAATACCAACCGCATTTGTAGTTGATAAAGAAGGACATGTCGTTGATCAACATGTTGGACTTGTTCCTATTGAAACTTATATAAATAAAATTAAAGAACTGATGAAGTAAACTTTAAAAACACTTTAAAAATAAAAAATCCTTATTCAGTAAAACCGAATAAGGACTTTTTTTTGATTCGTTTCGTTCTAGAAATCTTTTATAAACCGCTGCGTAAAAACCTTGGTTCCTCTAATGTTAGCATTATAGAAATTCTATGTGAATCATCTAATCTTTCTACGGCTGAGGTGTTAAATCTTGCAAATGAATAATCGATATTAAGTTTTGGTAATTTTACACCTGCACCGACTGTAAATTGTTTTACATCGTTGTAGCCGCCTCTAACATAAATTAAATTCTTAAATGTATATTCTAATCCGGCGTGCATATCAAAACTAACCGGTCCAACATTAAAGTTTGATGCAAAACGTCTGTTTTCAAATCTGATATCAAAATCTAAAGCGGGCATAATGTATCCGCCAAGAAACTCAACAATTTTATAAGCTGCGCCAACTTTTAAAGTAGGAGAAACAAGTTCGTTTCTTCCGGTGCTCCAGGCAACCAAGGTGGTTGTTGCATCTTGTAAGTTTGCACCAAGAAATAAATTTTCCATTGGTATGTAGTAAGCGCCGACATCAAAACCAATTCCTGTTGCACCAAACTCTGCTAAATCTCTTCTGATAATTTTAGCATTTACTCCCCAATAAAAATCTTCTGTTTGTCTTTTAGCAAAAGTTAAATAAAAAGCCCAATCCTGATTGCTAAATTCCGTAATTCTGCTGTAGTCAAGTCTATCATCATTAATATCAATTATGCCGTCTCCATTTGCATCGTAAAGTGCGTTACGAGTATCAGGAATTCCGTCAACGCCTAATCTCATTACACTAACACCAAAACTCATATCATTTTGAAAGGGAATAGCGACAGAACCGTAATCGTAATTAACCAAATTACCAAATTGCTCCGAGTGCATTAAAGCAAGCTGTGGATAATTAATATTTGCAAGACCAGCAGGATTGTAGTAGCCGGATGTAACATCATTTGCAACGGCAACAAAGGCGCCGCCCATTCCAAGAGCACGACCGCCAACACCAAGAGCCATAAACTCGCCAGCATATTTTGCAATTACAGTTTGAGCTTGCAATGATGAGCTTAATAAAACTAGAGTTGTAAAAAGAAAAGCTGATTTTTTGAACATAAATTGTAACTCCTGTTAGCAAAGGATTATATCTTGGTTGAGAAAATTGAGAATTTGGAATATAAAGTCAAGGCTAAATTAATTAGAATAAATTAATTCTTCTAATTTTTTGAAAAAATTAACCTGAAATTATTGCCCTGCTTTCAAGAACCATTTCTTTAAAGATACTTATTGAACCGAGAACGAATTGCTAATTAGTTCATCCTCAAAAACATCATTGGAATTGAATGAATATGGAATCCTGATGCGATATGTTCCATTTTCATTTAATGATAAACTATCAGTTAAAGTTTCCATATAGCTGATTGTTAGATCAATACCTGGGCACTGCGCAAGACAAGGCAATCCAAAATTAGAATGTTCAGCCCAATTTCCATTTTCACTTTTATCAATGTAAAATGCTACCGATGTACAGCAGCTTGCAAGATGAGCAGTTGAAGAGTTTGAATTATTTATAGTAAATCTAATTGATTCGTTATTTTGATAGGATGATTTGTTTGTTTGAACTTTTAGTTTTTGATCATTTTCATTTGCTTCTTCGGAGCAACTGTAAACGAATAAAACAAAAATTATTAAGAAGAATTGGGGTTTCATCTTTTAACTCCTTTTCATAATTATTACTATGTTATCAAGCGTCACTTGTTAATAGAAACTTAGAACATATTTTCAGAATTATCAAACTATTTATTCTGCATCAACTTAACTGTTAGAAAATACTTTGTAGCAAACAATGATAGGTGATAGAATTATGAACATGCATTCCATCACTCCAAAACTCCATTCTACTTTACTTTTCCTTGGTTAGCAACTGCAGCAGCAGCTTTTGCAATCGCATCCTGATCACCGAGATAATAATGCTTGATTGGTTTTAAGTTTTCGTCCAGCTCATAAACCAATGGAATTCCTGTTGGGATATTTAATTCAACAATTTCATTTTCTGGAATGTTATCAAAATATTTTACGAGTGCACGCAAACTATTTCCGTGTGCTGTTATCAAAACACGTTTCCCGGATTTAACCATCGGTGCAATTGTACCTTCCCAATAAGTGATAAATCTTGCAACTGTATCTTTTAAACATTCTGTTAATGGAAGTTCATTATCTTTTAAATCTGCATAACGCGCATCGTGTCCGGGAAATCTTTCATCACTTTTTTCTAAAGCTGGCGGCTGTGTATCGTAACTTCTTCTCCAGATCTTTACTTGATCTTCACCAAACTTCAGTGCAGTTTCGGCTTTGTTTAATCCCTGTAAAGCACCGTAATGTCTTTCGTTTAATCTCCAATGGCGCACAACGGGAACCCACATTAAATCTAAACCATCAAGTGTAATCCATAAAGTTCTGATTGCTCTTTTTAGAACAGAAGTATATGCGATGTCAAACTTGTAACCACCTTTTTTCAAAACTTCACCGGCGTTTTTTGCTTCTGCTAAACCTTTTTCAGAAAGATCAACATCGGTCCAGCCGGTAAATCTATTTTCCTGATTCCAGGTGCTTTCTCCGTGGCGTAATAAAACTACTTTGTACATTATTTTCTCCAATACTTTTAAAATTGTTAATTCAAAATTGATGTTTAAAAATAGGCAATGATAGAGAGATGTTACAACAGAAAAAACTTAACCACAAAGTCTCACTAAGTTCATCACAAAGTCACACAAAGGATTAAATATTTTCTATTCCCTTTGAGTTACTTTGTGGTAAAAGAAACACCAACATGAAAGTTCACTAAGTTCATCACAAAGGCGCACGAAGAATTAATTCATCAAGATTACATTTTCTTCAAAGCAGATTTAAGAATTAAAAATCCAATAATTCCTGAAATTAATGATGCTGAAAAAATTCCAACTTTAGCAATGTTTAAAAGCTCCTCAGAATTAAATGCTAAATTTGCAATGAACAGTGACATCGTAAATCCAATTCCAGCAAGAATAGATGCAGCATAAATTTTCTGCCAGCTAACACCTTCCGGTTCAGATGCAATTTTTAATTTTACAGCAAAATATGAAAACCCAAAAATTCCTATTTGCTTGCCAATAAATAAACCAAGAATAATTCCAAGGCTTACCGGATGTGCAATCGCTGATCCAAGTCCCGCACCTATTGTTACACCAGCATTTGCAAGTGCAAAAACCGGCATAATAAAAAATGAAACCCAGGGATGTAGTCCATGCTCAAATCTTTGCAGCGGAGTTAGAATTTTCTCACAGTTGTTTTCTATCTGATCAACAATTGTTAATCGCTCCGAATTTGTTAAAACATTATCACCATGCTCACCTGCATTATCAAAATCTTTTAACAAAGATTCGGTTTCATTTTTAAATTTCTTTGTGTTTATGCGTGATGAAACCGGAATTGTAAATGCAAGTAAAACTCCCGCAACTGTAGCGTGTACACCAGATTTTAAAACCGCCAGCCACAATACAATGCCAACCAAGCTGTAGAGTAGAAGATTTCTAACACCCATTCTGTTCATTGCGATCAACAGGATTAAAATTCCCCCTGCAATAAATAAACTTGTGAATGAAATATTGCAATGACTAAAACCGCACCAAGATCATCAACAATGGCAAGCGCAAGAATAAAAATCTTTAAAGCAAGCGGTACACGTTTGCCGAGCAATGCAAGAATACCAACAACAAATGCAATATCAGTTGCCATTGGAATTCCCCAGCCAGATGATCCTTCGGTTTCCGCATTAAAAAGGAAATAAATCAAAGCGGGAAAAATCATTCCACCTAAAGCAGCAGCAATTGGCAGCGCAGCTTTTTTCGTCGATGATAGTTCGCCGATAAGTAATTCGCGTTTGATTTCTAATCCAACAACAAAGAAAAATATTACCATCAATCCATCGTTAATCCAATGATGAAGGGAATACTTTAAACCCATCCCCGCCAAATCGATTGTAAAATAAGTTTGCCACAAGCTGTGATAGAAATCTGAGAAAGATGAATTTGCCCACGCAAGTGCGATAACTGCCGCGATTATTAATAATATACCGCCGGATGCTTCTTTATGCAGAAATTCCTGAATTGGATAAGTTAATTTTTCAATTGGAGTTTTAGATTGATTTTGTTTCATTCTTGCGATCTCAAATTAATTATTTGTTGTTAACATCTTAACGATAAAAAAATAAAAAAAGTTTCAAACAATATTATCTTCCGAAATTTTTAATTGCACACTTTTTATTTTATCCTCCATCGTCTGATCGCGATCAGTTCGTGTTCCTACTCTAAGAGTTGTTGAGATTCTTGGTGAACCCATCTCGTGTACTTTTTGATGACATTTTTTTATTGCAGCAAAAACATCGTCCCATTCACCTTCTATATTTGTTCCGTAAGCGTGAAGCATTGTTTTTAATCCCGCTTGCTTTAAAATCTTCTCGCACTCAGCGATATATTTTGAAACTGATAAACCAACACCAATTGGTACGATACAAAAATCAACTATTACTTTCATATAAACCTCATATTAAAAAATATTTTTATTTAGTTATAAAGTGCTTTCAATTGTTATTGCGAGAATACCAAAATAATACGGAGCAATTTTACAATTATTAGATTGCTTCGGCTAATCGCCATCGCAATGACGGTTCGATCATTCTTTTGACAAATAAAAACAAGACTTTTATTGGTAACTCGCAATTACTTTTTGTATTAAATCAAACCAAAACTTTTTAAAATTAAAATTCCGATTGATATTGTAAACACCGAACCAAGAGTTGTTATCATAATTATGTTGCCCGCAAGTTTAGAGTTTGCACCCATAACATCAGCCATAACAAAGCTTGCAATTGCTGTTGGACAGGCGAACAGAATAAACATAATTCCTAAATCAATATCTTTATAATCTAAAAGGTATGCTCCAAATGTTAACACAATTGGTATCACAATAATTTTTATTGCTGATGCAGAGAACGCAAGTTTAGATGCGCGTTTTAGTTGAGCAAAATTTAGTGAACCGCCAATTCCTACCAATGCAAGCGGCAATGCAAGATCAGCAAGAAATGTTCCCGTTGTTACAAGCATATCTGGAATTTTTATTTTTAAATATGAAAAAGGTAAAGCAAAAACAACAGCGAGTATTAATGGGTTTAACAGTATATCAAAAAAAGCTGATTTAATTATTGGTGTTTCTTTTTTGCGCAACGGAATAGTTAATACAATTACTGCAAGCACATTATACAATGGAAGCAAGAATGCTAAAATTATTGTCGCTTTGCCAAGTGCATCGAGTCCAAATAAATTTGTGATTAATGCAAGTCCAACAATTGCATAGTTGCCTCTAAATGCACCTTGAATGAATGCACTTTTATCAGCAGGATTTTTAATGTATGGTATTGTGCCGAGCCAAATTATAAAATAAGTAATCGTTGTACCGAAATAGATGTATGCTATTTGGCTAAACTCAAAAACTTGTGATAAATCAAGAACTGATATTTTTAAAAAGATAAAAACGGGAAGTGATATTTGAAAAACAAATTTTGATGTTACATCAACAAAAACCTCATTAATTATTTTTCTATTTCTTGCAAAAAATCCGACTGCAATAATTAAAAATACAGGTGCAACAATGTTGGCAGTAAATAAAATATTATCAAACAAAAAAACACCTACTAAATTCTATTTTATTAGATTTTCAATTAACTCTTTAAATTTTGTGGGAACGGGAACAAGTTTGTTAAGTTTATAATCATAGAAAGCAATGCCCGTTTTAGCGCGGGCAATTTCTTTTCCGTTTGATTTATTTGTTATCTTAAAAAAGAAATCACAACCTGTTTTAATAAAATTATCAACTGTTACTTCAAAAAGTAAAACATC